>JALVEG010000001.1 GCA_027031145.1 Saprospiraceae bacterium
TTATAGATGAATAATTGATTACGGGCGCATTTCATTTTTTCGCACTGCGGATTGGGTTCTCCTTTGGTGTTTTGTTTCTAATTTTCTTACATTTTTTGGCAAAAGTTGATTAATTTGTGTTTAAAAAAGCCCTGGCGGGGCGGCATTATGCTCCCTCTTTTTAGTTCTGGTTTATCCAGGTTAAGAGTCAGAGGCAAAGAATGGGAAAAGCGAAAAAATGAAATTCACCCCTTAAAAAACATAATGATTTGCGTTTTAAAACGCAAAATATTATAATAATTTTCGTTTCAAAACGAATAATGTTATATATTTGTAGTAAAATATCATATTATGATAAAGAGAATATTACAAGATAAAATTATAAGTGAGCTAAATTTGAATAAAGCTATTGTCATTCTTGGAGCAAGACAGACTGGGAAAACCACTTTATTAAATATTATATTCGCAGGAAAAGAAAAGGTTTTGATTTTTAATGGAGATGATCCGGAAACCAGAACTTTATTAACCAATGTAGGAACCAAACAACTTGAACAGATAATTGGAGATGCAAGTATTGTAGTTGTAGATGAAGCGCAAAGGATCCAAAATATTGGCATTACACTTAAAATATTGTATGATCAATTTAAAAATATCAGACTTTTTGTTTCCGGTTCATCATCTTTGGATCTTGCAAATGAAATAAACGAACCTTTAACCGGCAGAAAAATAGAACATCAATTATATCCTGTTTCTTTTAAGGAAATGGTTAATCATCACGGATTGTGGGAAGAAAAAAGAAGTCTGAATACTCGTCTTATTTACGGGTATTATCCGGAAATTGTTACGCATAAAGGAAAAGAAATAACTTTATTAAAAAATCTTGCGGGTAGTTATTTGTACAAAGATATTTTATCTTTTGGAAAAATCAAAAAACCTTTTATTCTTGATAAATTGCTTAATGCTCTTGCACTTCAAATCGGCAGTGAAGTGTCATATAATAAATTAAGTCAATTGGTCGGTGCCGATAAGGAGACTGTTGAGCGATATATTGACTTATTGGAGAAGGCATTTATTATTTTTAAATTAAATGCTTTGAGCCGCAATGTTAGAAATGAAATCAAAAAAGGGAAAAAAATCTTTTTTTATGATAATGGGATTAGAAACGCTATAATCGGTAATTTCAAAAATTTTGAATTGCGTTATGATAGAGGAGCATTATGGGAAAATTTTATTATTAGTGAACGTATAAAGTATTTGAATTATACCGGATTTTACGGGAGTTATTATTTTTGGAGAACTACACAGCAACAAGAAATTGATTTTATTGAAGAAATAGATGGTAAATTCAATGCTTATGAATTCAAACTTAATTCAAAAAAGCATTACAAAATACCGAATACATTTATTAAAAATTATGAAATCGAAAATATTGATATCATAACCCCAGAAAATTTTGAAAAATTTATTATTTAGTATTAATAATAATTTCAAAAAAAATACGCTAAACTTGATATATGCAATGGCTAATTCCTATTTTGATGTTCTAAACAAAGTAAGAATTTAGTCTAAATAATAAATCTTTATTTTTTATTCAAAGATTAACTCGGATAAATTTATTTCTGTTTGCATTTCCTTTTAAAATATGGGGTCTATGTGAGAGGGAAAAAACCACGATAGTGGTTTAATATGATTAGCCCCGTATGAAATGCGGGGTAAATTTGAGAGGAGATATGAACGCCGATAGGTGTTCAATGTTTTGATAAATGTACATTCAACTCCATTCGGAGTTGTAGCCCTCTTACTTATTTACCACCGGTTTCACCGGTGGCTATTCATATTTATCCCCTGTCGGGGATATTTTTATTTTCTCTTTGAAAAAAAATTACAGAAGCTATGTTAAAATGCAAATTCCGGCTAAACTGACATCATATATTTTATTGAAAATACACATTAAAGGGCAAAACCACGATATTTATCCCTTTGGTACCTGTCCTTTTGGAAGGTGTTCAATGTGTTGATAAATGCACATTCAACTCCATTCGGAGTTATAACCCTCTTGGGAGTTTACTAATTAGCAATAAAATTGTTGTCAAATAGATTTAACAATAAAAAATATTGTCATAAATCTATCTCCGTTTTCAAGCAAACAACATTTACATCAATCTCCCCTTAATAAACTCTCCTTTATCTCTTGCAACCGGTATTTTTCCTATATTGCTATCATAAAAAGAGAGTTCATACCCTTTTGAATTGCCTGATATTGATTTGATATTGTCAAGATTCACAAGATATGATTTATGGCAACGGTACAATTGAGGGTATTTTTGTTCTATTTCTTTAAGAGAGGAACGCAGTATATGTCCTTTGAAATTATTCTTTTCGATTATTTCAATGTAATTGCCGCTGGATTTTATGTAGTACAAATCCATTTGTGGAATTGCTATTGTGCGATTATTATCTATAAAAATATAAGGCTTTTCTTCAGTGGATACTGTTTTGTTTCCAATGTGAAAAATATTTATTATCAAAACAAAAATAATTTGCAATAAAATAGAAAAACTCAAAATGGTAAAATATGTTTTTAAGTAAGTATTACCATACAAAAATGGATGTAAAACATATACAATCAGTAAAGCTATAAAAGAATTTAATATTAAGAAAAATACATTGTTTAAGTAAAATTTCAGGGGTTTTAAACGGGATTTACTTTGAAAAAAGAAATACTGCAACAAAAAGGAAAAAGTATAAAACAATGAAATTGAAAAAGACAAAATCATTCTGTTCTTCGGAGTAGATTTTAGATAATTGCCGGGTTGTAGGAAATGAATTACAATAAAAATAATGATAAAAACACCAATAAAGACTGTTGTTCTTTTAGTTGAAAGTCCCTTGATGTTTTTAAATAAAAAGTATTTCATTTTAAAATATTATTAACAAAAATACAATATTTTGATATATTTGTAACTAATCAGGTTAAAATCATCATTTTGAATAAAAATAAGAAAAATGAATATCAAAACATTACTTCTTTTATTTGCTGCTTATTTTACTATTTTCACAAATATAAATTGTCAATCAACTGCCAAGATTAAAACCGGAATTGAAGTTTTAAGAGAAACAGGATTTAAACAACTAAAAAATAAAAATGTCGGACTGATAACCAATCCTACCGGAGTGGATTCCGGTTTGAAAACCACTATTGATATATTGAATGAAGCTAAAAATGTTAATCTCCTTGCACTTTTTGGTCCCGAACACGGAGTAAGGGGAGACGTTTCCGCAGGAGAGAAAATAGCTTCAGGTATAGATAAGGAAACCGGTCTTCCGGTATATTCCCTTTATGGTAAAACCCGTAAACCAACAAAAGAAATGCTCAAAGGTATTGATCTTCTCGTTTATGATATTCAGGATATAGGATGCCGTTCTTATACATTTATCAGTACTATGGGCAAAGCTATGGAAGCTGCTGCTGAAAACGATATTGAATTTATGGTTCTTGACAGGCCAAATCCAATCGGAGGATTAAAAATAGAAGGACCTGTGGCACAAAAAGAGTATTTTTCGATGGTAGGAGCATATCCTATACCTTATGTTTATGGATTGACAGTAGGAGAACTTGCAACTCTTATCAATGAAGAAAAGATGCTCGAAGGAGGCAAAAAATGTAAACTGACTGTTATCCCAATGCAAGGATGGAAGAGATCAATGACTTATGAAGACACGGGATTACCATGGGTATTGTCATCACCGCATATACCGCATGCTTCTACAGCATATTATTATGTTTCCACGGGAGTATTGGGTGAACTGATGGTGATAAATAATGGTGTGGGTTATACATTACCATTTCAATTGTTGGGGGCCGAATGGATTGATTCAAAGAAAATAGCTGATGCCATGAATTCGCTGGGATTGAAAGGGGTTAAGTTCAGACCTTTGACATATAAACCGTATTATACAAAATGGGCAAAGAAAAATCTTGGAGGAATACAAATTTACATTACCGACCCTGAAAAAGTTAACCTTATGTCAATACAATTTCTTTTTTTACAGGAATTGCATAAGTTATATCCGGACAAAGATATTTACAATCTGTCTGCTAACCGGCACAAAATGTTTGATAAAGTGTGTGGATCAGATGAAATACGTATAAACTTTTTTAAAAAATATCAATTCATGGACATTCAAAAACTGCTTTATAAAGATGTTGAAGATTTCCGTAAAAAATCAAAGAAGTATTATTTGTATGATTAATATTATCGTAAGTACTCAGGTAGAATCATTTTGACTCAAAAAAACACCCTACTTGAGTACTTACATATTATCTTGAAATATTTCAAATTAGCTATTCTTAAAATTTTTAATCGATAAAAATTCCTAAACAACAAAAAATATCTTATTTTTAGCCGCTTTTTATTGTTTGTATCTACTCCGGTAGAATCATTTTGACTGAAAAAACTACTTTTTTCATTTCAAAAGCACACCACCTGAATAGATACTATTGTTTAATTGAATTTTAAAAAATAATATATCATGGATTTTAATTTTACAGAAGAACAATTGGCAGTTCAGGAAGCTGCACGAGACTTTGCTCAATTGGTACTCAAACCCGGAGTGATAGAAAGAGATCGAGGTGCTATTTACCCAACTGCTGAAGTAAAAGAAATGGCTGAAATGGGTTTTCTCGGCATGATGGTTTCACCTGAATATGGTGGTATTGGTATGGATACGATATCTTATGTTCTCGCAATGGAAGAAATAGCAAAAGTTGATGCTTCCGCTGCAGTGATCATGAGTGTTAACAATTCATTGGTTTGTTGGGGTCTTGAAGAATACGGTACAGAAGAACAAAAACAAAAATATCTTACCAAACTTGCCCCGGGAGAATGGATAGGTGCATTTTGTCTTTCAGAACCTGAAGCCGGTAGTGACGCAACTCATCAAAGAACAACAGCTGAAGATAAAGGGGATTATTATTTGCTGAACGGCACAAAAAACTGGATCACAAATGGCGGAACATCAAATATTCATCTTGTTGTCGCTCATACAAATCCTGAATTAAAACATAAAGGTATCAATGCATTCATAGTTGAAGCTGATTGGGAGGGTGTAGAGATCGGTAAAAAAGAAGATAAAATGGGTATCAGGGGTTCGGATACGACATCCATTATGTACAACAATGTGAAAGTACCCAAAGAAAACAGGATCGGAGCTGATGGTTTCGGATTTACTTTTGCCATGAATACATTGAACGGTGGAAGAATAGGTATTGCCGCCCAGGCACTCGGTATTGCCCAGGGAGCTTATGAGTTGGCTGTTCAGTACTCACAGGAAAGAGAAGCTTTCGGTAAACCGATAGCAAAACACCAGGCAATTGCTTTCAAATTGGCTGAAATGGCAACGGATATACAGGCAGCCAGATTGTTGATCCACAGAGCGGCATGGCTGAAAGACCAGCATAAAAATTATATTATGGCCAGTGCAATGGCAAAATATTTTGCTGCCGAAATGGCGATGAAACATACTACCGAAGCAGTTCAGATACACGGAGGATACGGTTATGTAGCAGAATATCATGTAGAAAGAATGATGCGTGATGCTAAGATCACTCAGATATATGAAGGTACATCCGAAATACAACAAATAGTGATTTCCAGAATGATAGAGAAAGGAGTGCTTTATTAAAAAATATTGGCTTTTGGATGTTTGAAATGATGGAATATGGGGATATTGGAGGTTTTGCTTGTAGTTTGCAAAAAGGTCTAGAGACCCCATAAGTTTCACTACAGGGCGGGCTTTTGTGTGGAGAGTGCTTTAAAACAGCATTTATTTGGATGTTTTAGAAGTTTCAAGTTTGGATGTTATTAAAAAGCCTCGTTAGAGGCGATCCCGCAGTCTGCGGGATGGTAGAATCGGACGAGTGAAACCACAAACCTATTTTGGCGGTATTTTTGTGGCGAAGCAAACAAAAATAATGACAAAATAAAAGATGATAAATATTGTCTGAACCGAAATTTACAAAGTTCAAGAATTATTAGAATTTTGGAAATTTAGTAAATTCAGAAAATTCTGATTCTGACAAAAGGAATATTGGAGCAATATGAAGTGAGTTTGTTTGTAAAGCGAGGCTGTATGTTTGTAAAAAAATAAAAGCATAAACTTCAAAAGTTGTATATTTGAGTTGAAAAAAACATTAAATAACAAAAAAAGAAGTTTATGCAAAGCAAAGTTAAGAAAATTAATTTTAAGGG
>JALVEG010000002.1 GCA_027031145.1 Saprospiraceae bacterium
ATCTGAAATTATCAAGTTGTTAGATATTCAATCAATTCCATTTGAAATTTTAATTTATCCTGATAAAAGAATTGAAAAACTTAAAATGCATGAAAACATACTTGAAAAGGTTAATACTTTTATAAAAAGCACCCAATCGAGTAATATAAAATAGTGCATTAGCTCCCTATTATAAGGAATATACAGGTTTTTAATTGATTTTAGCAATAAACGCAAGCTATTAATACATCTTTGCTTTCTTTTTCGAAGAAGATCGACTGATATTCATTTTTCTGACTCCAAAAAATTATAAAATCTATGAAGCAGATAATATTTTAATTATTACAGCTTCTTCTGATCTATTTGAGTTTTCAAAAATTAAAATAGGTTTATTATCACTATTTCGAGAAAAAACAACATTATTTACTGAAATGTTTTCAATTTCAAATAACTGTGATTGAGTTTTTAAATAATTATCCGCATCTAAATATAATACTAAATCTAAATTAGGATTGAATTTTTCTAATTTTGCTATTAATTCTTTAACTTTCATAGATATTAAAATTTGGATAAAAAAACACAAGATGAAAATTATTCCAATTATACACGAAAATATAACACGTTTATTATTAGTGTTGTTTTTATAATCTGAAGCAGATAAAATTTCAACTTCATTTTTGTACATTACTTATAAATAATTGCTTAACTTTGAAACTAAATAAAATAATTCTTTAATAATGGAAAAAATAATTTTATATAGAAAAGAAGGTTCAAAAATTAGTATATACATGGATATGTACTTCAATGAAGAAGGACAGCTAATATTTGACGGGCAGGATATAGGCAGTGGTGTTGAGGAACAATGGGGAGATTCCGATTATGAATATACTTATACAATAGAACCGGAGGAAGTTAAAAAGCTGTATGCTATACTTGGAGTGCCGGACTCTGATAAGCATTCTTTATTGCAGGAAATAAAAAAACGATTTGCAGGAAATAGAGCATATTCAAAATTTGGTAAATTCATGGATGATAATAATATCAATTATTCATCTTTTACATGGACGTAAAATAATAAATTACACTTATTTAAAAGGAAAAAAATGGACGGAAAAAGCCTGACTCCGCAGGAAGTAAAACTGCAACAGTTAAAAGAAATACTGCCGGAAGCATTTACGGAGGGAAAAGTTGATTGGGAAAAACTAAAAGCAACACTTGGTGAAGATATAAACTTTGCCAACGAAAGATATGTACTCAATTGGGCAGGAAAAAGTGAAGCATTCAAAATATTGCAAACACCATCAACAAAAACTCTTGTTCCGGATAAAGAACAATCGGTAAACTTTGATAAAACAGAACATATTTTTATCGAAGGTGAAAATATGGAAGTGCTGAAAGTACTGCAAAAAAGTTATTTCGGAAAAGTGAAAATGATTTATATAGACCCGCCTTACAATACGGGTAACGATTCATTTATCTACCCCGACAAATTTTCCGAAACCAAATCCGAATACCAAAAACGGGTAGGCGACAAAGATGAAGAAGGCTATTTGACCAAAGAAGGAATATTTCGTAAAAACAGCAAAGAAAACGGACAATATCACAGCAACTGGCTAAATATGATGTACCCACGAATGTTTTTGGCCAAAAATCTGCTGCGACAAGACGGCGTTATCTTTGTTTCCATAGATGATAATGAAGTGCATAATTTACGACTATTGATGAATGAAGTGTTTGGGGAGGAGAATTTTGTGGCAGAATTTCCTAGAATAACTAAAAAAGCTGGTAAAACGACAGATTTAATTGCAAAAAACAATGATTATGTTTTGTGTTATGGAAAAAGTGATAATATTTTTTTGAATAAAAATATATTCAATGATGATGGATATAAACATAGTGATGAATTTGAAGGAGAAAGAGGAAAATATAAATTAAGTCAAACATTAGATTATGGTTCTATTCAGTATTCACCATCTCTCGATTATGAAATAGAATTAAAAAACTTTATTTTTAGACCAGGAGGAGTATCTAAGATTGAAATGGAAGCAAGAAAGAAAAGAAATCCTTCAAGCGATTTTTGTTGGCGATGGTCAAAAGAATTATTTTTATTTGGGTTAGAAAATGGATTTATTGTTATAAAAGAAAGTAAAAACGGAAAAAGAATCTATACTAAAACTTATGAAAATGCGATTATTAGCAAAAACGAAAATGGATATTTTGTTGAAATAAAAAAAAGAACAAAAGCAACCTCAACACTTGAATTTATTGAAAACAAATACTCAAATGATAATTCAAGAAAAGACTTAGCAAAAATATTTGATACAAAAGTATTTGAATATTCTAAACCGGTAAGTTTAATAAAAAGACTAACACAGAATGGAACAAATAATAATGACCTTATCCTCGACTTCTTCTCCGGCTCCGGCACCACCGCCCACGCAGTTATGGCTCTTAATGCCGAAGACGGTGGCAATCGCAAGTGTATTTCAGTACAACTGCCCGAACTCACAGATGAAAAAAGTGAAGCTTACAAAGCCGGCTACAAAACCATAGCAGATATTGCCAAAGAACGCATACGCCGTGCCGCTAAAAAAATACAAGAAGAAATCAACGAAAAAATAAAAGAAAAAGAAAAAGAAATAAATAAGCTCGAAAGCCAACTGGATATTGACGCTAAAGAAGAAAAAATAAAGAATTTGCAAACAGAAATAGAGAATCTTGGAAATCAGGACTTAGGTTTTAAAGTTCTTAAACTATCCGACAGCAATTTCAAACAATGGCAACAAATAAAAAGCAATGATCCGGAAGCTTTGGCAAAACAAATGAAATTATTCGTTGACCCTGTATCGGAAAATGCCACTACCGAAAATATGGTTTATGAACTCTTGCTAAAAAGCGGCAAAGACCTAAACAGCGACCTGGAACACAAAGAAAATTACTATTGTATAAACGATAATGAAATGATTTTGATGCTTGAAAAAGCTACACAGGAAATTGTGGATGCAGTAATTGCCGAAAAACCGCAAAAAGTGATAGCACTTGACAGATTGTTTAAAGGCAATGACCAATTAAAAACCAATACTGCTTTGCAAATGAAAGATGCAGGAGTTGAGTTTAAGACGATTTAGGGATTTTAGATTTAGGATTTTAGATTTAAGATTTAAAGATTTAAGATTTAAAGATTTTAGATTTGGGGATTTAAGATTTTAGATTTGAAGATTTAGGATTTAGGATTTTAGATTTGAAGATTTAGGATTTAAGATTTGGAGATTTAGGATTTAGGATTTTAGATTTAGGATCTTATTTCTGATTTTCTTGCACTTTTTGGCCAGAGTTTATGAATAATTATATTTTAAAAAGCCCCGTTAGGGGCGGTCCCGCTGTACAGCGGGATGGTAGTAACAATAAGTAAAAAAGCATTAAAAGCCCCATTAGGGGCGACATTATGGTAGTAACAATAGGTAAAAAAGCATTAAAAGCCCCGTTAGGGGCGACATTATGGTAGTAACAATAGGTAAAAAATCATTAAAAAGCCCCGTTAGGGGCGACATTATGGTAGTAACAATAGGTAAAAAAACATTAAAAGCCCCGTTAGGGGCGACATTATGCTCCTTCTTTTTAATTCTGGCTTGTCCAGGTTAGGATTTGGAGATTTAGGATTTAAGATTTTAGATTTAAAATCAAAAATCAAAAAATCCTAAATCCTAAATCAATAAATCAAAAATCAAAAATCAAAAATCAAAAAATGAAAAACAAAGGAGAAATACTAGTTTATAAATCACAAGACGGCTCTGTTAAGGTGGATGTGCGATTGCATGATGAGACTGTATGGCTTACACAAGAGCAAATGGCATTGCTGTTTGGAAAAGGAAGAAGTACTATAACCGGACATATAAGTAATATTTTCAAAGAAGGAGAGTTGGAAGAAAAACTGGTATGTCGGAATTTCCGACAAACCACTCCGCATGGTGCCATACAAAATAAGACGCAAAGTAGAGATGTGAAATTTTACAATCTTGATGTAATAATTTCAGTAGGATATCGTGTAAAATCACAGCAAGGTACACAATTTCGTATTTGGGCTACACAACGGCTGAAAGAATATATCATAAAAGGCTTTGCCCTGAATGACGAGCGGTTCAAAACCGGCAATTCAATGAATTATTTTAATGAATTGCAAGAACGTATCCGCGAAATTCGTCTTTCGGAACGCTTTTTTTATCAGAAAATTAAAGATATTTATGCCACGAGTATTGATTATGATCCCAAAGACGAAAAAACCATTAAATTTTTTAAAATAGTACAAAACAAACTGCTTTGGGCAATCAGTCAACAAACGGCTGCCGAACTGGTTTATCGTCGAGTAGATGCAAGCCTTCCTTTGTTGGGAATGCAATCTTTTGACAAAGACAAACCGTCCAAAATCCGCAAATCGGATGTAAGTATTGCTAAAAATTACTTAAACGAAGATGAAATAAAATTACTGGGACTTCTGGTTGAACAGTTTTTGGCTTTTGCTGAAACAATGGCACAGCAGCATACGCCTATGTATATGAAAGATTGGATTGAAAGATTAGACGTTATACTTAAAATGAATGGCAGAGAGTTGCTTGAACATGCAGGAAATATAAGTCATAAAATGGCTTTGGATAAAGCGGAAGCAGAATATCAAAAGTTTAAAAACCGGCAAAATGCTATTGAAAAAGAAAACAGCTTGAAAGAATTAGAACAAGACATTAAAATTTTAAACAGATGAAACTAAACTTTGACGCCAATCTGCAATACCAACAACACGCAATTAAATCGATTACGGATTTGTTTGAGGGGCAGCCAATGGAAGATACCATAATGGAATATGATCTTAATGAACCGGGATCGTTAAATTTAATCAACGGAGTTGGTAATAATCTTGTATTGTCGGAAAAACAGATATTGGAAAATCTCAAAAAAATACAGGAAAGAAACGAAGTACCTGTTTCAGACCGGTTGGACGGAATGCATTTTTCCGTTGAAATGGAAACCGGAACGGGAAAAACTTATGTTTATCTTCGTACAATCTATGAATTAAACCTGCTTTACGGATTTAAGAAATTTGTAATTGTTGTACCTTCGATAGCCATTCGTGAAGGAGTATTGAAAAATCTTGAAATTACACACGAACACTTTCAAAATCTGTATGATAACACCCCTGTAAATTTTCAGGTCTATGACAGTAAAAAGGTTTCGGCATTAAGAGGTTTTGCCACCAATAACAACATTGAGATCCTTGTGATCAACATAGATTCGTTTGCCAAAGACGAAAATATTATTAATAAACCGAACGACAAGTTAAACGGTCAAAAGCCCATTGAGTTTATTCAGGCAACAAATCCGTTTGTAATAGTAGATGAACCGCAAAATATGGAAACCGAAAAGCGAATTAAGGCGATTGACAATCTAAATGCTCTTTGTACGCTACGGTACTCGGCAACACACAGAAATCTTTATAATTTAACTTATAGCTTAAATCCGGTAAAAGCTTATGATTTAGGATTGGTAAAACAGATAGAAGTGGATTCTATAATTGAGGAAAATGCTTATAATGATGCTTTTATTTCTGTAGACTCAGTTACGGCAACAAAAACAAAAGTAACTGCCAAGGTTTTTATTAACATCAATGACAAAGGCGGAGTAAAAAAGAAAAAAGTTACCGTAAACGTTGGAGATGATTTATATAAACTATCCAACGAAAGAGAAATATATTCAGACGGCTATATTATTGAAGAAATAGATGCTGTAAATAACTGCATTTCACTTTCAAACGGCAGTATTTTGTACAAAGGTGATACACAAGGCGGATTGACTGATGAAGTTATGCAAATGCAAATACGCAAAACGATTGAAGAACATTTAAAAAAAGAGAAACGCCTGAATAAAAAGGGAATTAAGGTTTTGTCATTATTTTTTATAGATAAAGTTGCCAATTATCGTCAATATGATGATATGGGTAATTCTGTTCAGGGAAAATTTTCGGAATGGTTTGAGGAAATCTATCGGGAATATGTATCAAAACCGGTATTTAAAGAATTAGATAAATTCCCTGTCAATAAAATTCATAACGGATATTTTTCACAGGACAAAAAAGGAAAATTTAAAGATACTTCCGGAGAAACAAAAGCGGATGATGATACTTACAGTTTGATAATGAAAGACAAGGAAAAACTGCTTGATATTGATAATTCGCTGCGTTTTATCTTTTCACATTCCGCATTGCGGGAAGGTTGGGACAATCCAAATGTATTTCAAATTTGCACTCTCAATGAAACAAAATCCGACATAAAAAAACGTCAGGAGATCGGAAGAGGGTTACGACTTGCAGTAGATCAAACAGGGAATCGAACATTTGATCAAAATATCAACAGATTGACTGTTATTGCTAATGAATCTTATGATGATTTTGCAAAAACACTGCAAAAAGAAATAGAAGAAGATTGCGGAGTAGAATTTAAAGGAAGAATTAAAAATAAAAGAAAACGTACACCTGTTAGATACAGGAAAGGATTTGAAGCAGACCCTAAATTTCTGGAAATTTGGGAACAATTGAAAAAGAAAACAACTTATCGTGTAGATTACAAAACGGATGACCTGATTGTTTTTGCTTCCAAAGCAGTTAAAGATTTACCGGAAATAAAGGCACCATCCATTCGTTCCACCAAAGTTTCAATAACAATGACAGATGATGGAGTAGGAACAATGTATGCAGGAGACAAAGTTGAATCTTATGGTGGTTATTCATGGAAAATTCCCGATGTTCTGGGATACATTCAAAGCAAAACCGAATTAACCCGTTCTACAATTCATCAAATTTTAACCAAGTCCGGCAGGATCGGAGATATTTTAATCAATCCCCAATTGTTTCTTGATTTATCGGTGCAAGCCATAAAAAGGACTTTGTATGATATAATGATTGACGGGATTAAATATCAGAAGATAAACGGACAAGAATATGAAATGACCTTGTTTGAAGCGCAGGAATTGGAAGTTTATTTGAATGAATATACTTTTAAAATAGGTGATAATTCAAAAACAATTTATGACGAACTTATTCCTTTGGATTCGGGAGTTGAAAGTCAATTTGCAAAAGATTGTGAAACCAGTGACCAGATAAAATTCTATTTCAAATTGCCAAATTGGTTTAAAATTCCGACTCCGATTGGAAATTATAATCCTGATTGGGCGGTAGTTTTTGAAGATGATAAGAAAATTTATTTCGTTGCCGAAACAAAAGATACCGGAGGTGATAAAGTTGATATTTCAAAATTGAAACCTTCGGAGCAATTGAAAATCAAATGCGGTAAAGCACATTTTAAAGAATTTGAAAAGATGGAATATAAAGTTGTTAATAAGGTAGGGCAGTTGATCGAATAAACCAACGCAAGAACAAGCATATTTGATATTCAAACAAGCTAATGCCTGATCAAAAAGCGCAAAAGATCTTTTTAAACCATTATTGAAGGTAAGAAATATTAATATTAACAAATAGTAACTACTCCGGTAGAATCATTTTGATTGAAACAGGTAGGCAAATTGGCCGACGAAATTTATTTCGTCAATACGTTCTTTCATTATGCCAAATAATTTGGCATGCCAATTTTCACACACCATTCTAAATTTATTTGGTATAAATCTTTAAACATCTTTCGCAATTACTAAACATAATTATATAATAGTCGTTAGTTTATAAACGAATTATTGTGAACAAAACAGATATACGTATTTTTTCACTTCCTGAACTGGAAAATATTGTTCAGGCTTATGGTGAACCAAAATTTAAAGCCAAACAGATCTATCAGTGGATATGGCAAAAAGGAGCAATGGATTTTGATGAAATGACCAATTTATCAAAAAATCTGAGAGAAAAACTTAGCGAGTCATATTCATTCAATAAACTGGAACAGGTACATCAGCAAAAAAGTCTGGACGGAACTATTAAAACCGGATGGAAACTGGAAGACGATTCGATCATAGAATCTGTTCTGATCCCGGTGCCGAAAGACAACAGATTTACCCTTTGCGTATCTTCTCAAGTCGGGTGTAGCTTGAATTGTGCTTTTTGTGCTACGGGCAAACTCAAAAAAGTACGGAACCTCAAAGATTACGAGATATTTGAACAATTTCAAAAGGTAAACGAACAGTCTCTTGAGAATTATGATCATAAGCTTACGAATATAGTTTATATGGGAATGGGCGAACCATTATTGAATTATAATAATGTGTTGAAAAGTATTGATAAGATCACAAATCCCAATGCAGCAGGATATTCGATGAGAAGGATAACTATTAGCACCGCAGGAATAGTAAAGGGTATCAACAGACTGGCAGATGACAATATAAAAGTTAATATTGCCTTGTCTTTGCATGCGGCAGATGACGAAAAGAGAAATAAAATAATGCCGATAAATGAGACCAACAAACTAAAAGATGTAGTAGAAAGTCTTAAAAATCTTTATGATAAAACAAAGGTGAAGATAAGTTACGAATATATTATGTTCAAAGATTTTAACGATAGTTTGGCAGATGCGGAAAAACTGTATAAATTGACAAGGTATTTTCCCGTGAAAGTAAATATCATTGAATATAATTATGTCGAAGGTGTAGATTTGAAAAAAGCCGCTGATGACAAAGTCAATAGATTTGCTAAATATCTGGTTGACAAAGGAGTTATGACTACAGTAAGGCGCAGCAGAGGCAAAGATATAGATGCAGCCTGTGGTCAGTTGGCAAATAAAGTTGAAAAAAATAAATAGGATTTTTTGAAGCTGGAATTTTAAAAAGAAAATAGGAATATCTAACCGGCTTAATAAGAAATAAATTAGCAATTAATTACAACGAAAAGTATTTTAAAACGTATTATAATACAAAGGTTGGTACAGAGGATGCTAATTTTAATAAAATTAAATCTTTATGATGAAAAAAACTTTATTTATTTTCTTGTTAATGTTTTCTTTTTTATATCTTTTTTCACAAAATTATACCATAAGCGGCTATGTGGAAGATAAGGAAACAGGTGAAAAACTGATCTCGGCTTATGTTTTTGATGAATATTCAAAAAAAGGTACAGTAACAAATGCCTATGGTTTTTATAGTCTTACTTTACCTAAAGACAGCGTAAAACTGGTAAGTTCATATCTGGGTTATTTTCCTGTGCAAAAAACGGTTTTTTTAAATAAAAATCATAGAATAGATTTCAAACTTTCAGTAGCAAATGAATTGCAGGAGATAGAGATAACAAGTGAACGTGTAGAGAAGATCGAAGAAAAATCCCAAATGAGTCAGATGGAAGTGCCGGTTAAGCAAATAAAAACATTGCCTGCACTTTTCGGAGAAGTTGATGTTTTGAAAACCTTGCAATTATTACCCGGTGTACAATCAGGAACCGAAGGTACAAGCGGTTTGTATGTGAGGGGAGGCAGCCCTGATCAGAATCTAGTATTGCTGGATAATGTCCCCGTATATAATGTATCTCATTTTCTCGGTATTTTCTCGGTTTTCAATGCAGATGCTTTGAAGACTGTAAATATTACCAAAGGAGGTTTTCCTGCCAGATACGGTGGCAGATTGTCTTCGATCATTGATATCAATATGAAAGACGGTAATATGAAGGGATATCACGGCAACGGATCTATTAGCAATATAACTTCAAAACTTATGATTGAAGGTCCTGTTGTGAAAGATAAAGCTTCTTTTATCGTAAGCGGAAGAAGGACATACGCTGATTTGTTTTTAAGGCCAATAATAAAAAGAATTAGCAATAGTTCAGAAACATCGTTTGATCTAAAGCTATATTTCTATGATTTGAATGCCAAGGCAAATTATATTATAAACAATAAAAATAGATTGTATTTGAGTTTTTATTCAGGAAATGATGTTTTTGGATTTTATAATAAAGAAACCTATGAAAATAACATTTCTGAAAACGGAGGAGGAATAAATTGGGGTAATACTATTTTTGCTTTGAAATGGAATAGCCAATTATCACCAAAGTTATTTTTAAATTCAACTGCAACCTATAGTAATTTTAATACTTTGTTCAAGGGGGAATACAGTGATTCAGATCTTCAAAATGATCAAAAAGTAAGTTTTTTAGCTCAATATTCATCAGGAATAAAAGATTATGCCGCAAAAATGGATTTTGATTATATTCCCTTACCCAATCACTATATAAAATTTGGTGCAGGATACATCAATCACACATATAATCCGGGAGTATTGAGTATAAATTTAGAACAAAATTCAATTAAAGCGGATACTACTATCGGTTATGACAATTCCAATTCACACGAATTTGATGTTTATGGGGAAGATGATTTTTCTTATGGAAATTTCAAAGCAAATATAGGGCTTCATTTTTCAGGATTTAAAACTGGTGAAGCATTTTATAATTCCCTACAACCAAGAATAGGTTTAAGATATTTGATAGGAAACGGAATTGCCATTAAAGGTTCTTATGCTACAATGAAACAATATATCAATTTGCTGACCAGTGAATCTATTTCCACTCCATTGGATTTATGGGTTCCAAGTACTGAAAAAATCAAACCTCAATATTCATGGCAGGGAGCACTGGGAGTAGCTAAAACCTTTACCAATGATCTTGAATTTAGTCTGGAAGGATATTACAAAGAAATGGAAAATGTAATATCTTATCGTCCGGGATCAAGTTTTCTCGGAGAGGCTCCGGGAGAAATAGATTGGGAAAATAAAGTTGTTCAGGGAAACGGACAATCTTACGGATTGGAATTTTTGTTACAGAAAAAACAAGGAGATTTTTCCGGTTGGATAGCTTATACCCTTTCATGGAACTGGAGACAATTTGACGAAATAAACGGTGGAGAAAAATATCCTTTCAAATACGATAAAAGACATGATTTCGCAATAGTAGGAACTTATAAAATTTCAAAAAGGATAGTTTTTTCAGCCAGTTGGATCTACAGTACGGGAAATGCTGTTTCGATCCCTGTATTCAAATATCCTTATAAAGTAGATAACACGATAATCGGTAAACCTCATGTATATTATGAAATAGAAAGTCTGGGTAAAAAAAATTCATTTAGAATGTCTGATTCCCACCGACTGGATCTGTCATTTGAGTTTCATAAAAAAAGAAAACACTGGGAAAGGGCATGGGTCATAGGTGCTTATAATACTTACAATCACAAAAATCCAATTTTTATGATAAGTGATTATGATTATGACCGAAACAAAACCGTATATAAAGAAGTGAGTTTATTGCCTGTATTACCTTTTATCTCTTATCAATTTAAATTTTAAAAAGATGAAACGAATAAATTATATATTATCAGTATTATTTTTGATTGTGATTTTTTCTTCTTGTGATGATGCATTTACAACTATCAGGGAATTGGAACTTCCTGCGCATGAAAAGAAATTATCTGTCTTTTCAAAATTGTACGGGTCAACATGTGAGGTCTTTATAAGTCATAGCAAATCCATTGATGACAATAGTCCATATAAACCGGTTACTGCAAATGTCACTATACGAAAAAATGATACGGAATTTTTTAGTTTTGTATACCCTGATGATCTGAAAACAGGTAATTATATAAGTCCTGTTATAGAGCTGCCTCAAAGCATAAATGAAGGAGAGAAATTTACGCTGGAAGTAGTGTCTGATGAATTTGGAACAGCTAAAGCCGGTTCAACCGTTCCTGAATTACCTGTAATTGACAATATTTCTTATGATGAAAATTATTATGTTGAGGAATATGATAGATTGGATAAACTGGAATTTAATATTATTGATCCTGAAGAAAACGACAATTATTATTTATTTAATATATACCCAACCTCTTACAAAAGAAACAAGTATCATTTACACTTGTATATTTCAACAGATGATCCTATTATAAAAGAAACTTATTGGGATTTTGATAAAGGAATTATTATCTCAGATAAAACATTTAATGGCCAAAAACGCAAGATATCATTAAAAGTTAATTATTATGCAAATATTAATCCAAATGGAGAAAAAATAAATCTTGATACTGTTTTGATAAATTCCAAAGGAATAACCAAAGATTATTACAATTTTTTACTTTCCAAAATCCAGTATGCCCAGGCAGGTGACAATCCATTTGCTGAACCTGTCAATATTTATAACAATATAGAAAACGGCTATGGATTGTTTTCAACTGAAAAGTCTGAAGTGAAAGTTATAAAAATAAAATAAATAATGTCTGTACGAAATAGTAAATACTTAGGCAGGGTGCTTTTGAAATGAAATGCAACCTGTTTTTTTGGAGTTTATTTTGTATAATTATTTTTCGGGCATGCGCTGCCGCTAAAGCTTTAGCGCAGATACCCGAAGCCTTCGCCGACGGTCGTAGCCTTATGCTTACGCTGGAGCTTCAGCATAGGCGCATGGCGAAGACCTTGGCGTAGGTGATTCGCAATCAAACACCCTGATAAGCGAGTGTCTCTGACCTCGCTTTCCAAACTTCCAAACCTCAAAACTTTGTCTCTCTGCTATACTTCTATTTTGTCATTATTTTTGTTTGCTTCGCCACAAAAATACCGCCAAAATAGGTTCGTGCTTAAGGGTATTTGGCTACCATCCCGAAGCTTCGGGATCGCCCCTAATGGGGCTTTTTAAACTACCAAATAAATCTTCTGTCAAATTTATTTGACAGTCCAAACCACCGCGTTTTAAATACACCGAAAATGAAACATGCAACCTGAAACATGCAACAACAATCACCTCAACAGCACCACCTGCCCCGCCTTCACCTCTTCCCCACATGGCGAATTTATCACTATCCTGTACAGATATACTCCCGGAGGCTGCATCTTACCTTTGTAAGTGCCATCCCAGAATTCATCTTCTACTCCACTGAATACCTTCTCGCCCCAGCGATCATATATCTCTGTAGAAAGTATATGCACATCTTTGGCAGTATAGGGTTTGAATGTAGCATTTATCTCCTCTTGACCACTTGGAAAAAATGCATTGGGGATCAGATAAGGGGTAGAATCAGGAACGATAAAACTCATTGGATACATACAATTTTTATCATCTGTAATCGTAACATAATAAGTTGCTGAAGCAAGATTTATTGCAGGGTTAGTAGTCTGATTATTATTCCATACAAATGCAAAGGGGGGATTGTCTCCCAACACATCCAATTTTATTTCGCCATTAGAGCATCCATAATCCGCTTTGATGGAATCAGTGACATCCAATTTATAATTTTCAATATTTACGGTAACAATACTATCACAACCAAAAATATTCTTAAGCGGAATAATATAATTGCCTTCATTTGTCAAAACAGAATCGCCTATTTGCAAAGAATCTTCTTTACAGATCAAAGTATCAATTTCACTATGATCATCAGGTATGACAGTCAGATACAATTGTACCACACTATCCACTCCATAAGAGGAAAGCAATGTGTCTGAATAATGTCCCTCAGTATTTATTGTCGTATCATTAAAAAAATAACTGTCTCCCTCACAAATATTAATTTCAATTGTGTCACGAGCCGGCATTTGAAATATATACGCAGCTCCCGGAGCATAAGAATACGTTGAGTCTCTTGGAGCACCGGTAACTACCGTTTCTCCATATCTGTCGATGCTATAACCAAAATACCCGTATGTAGTATCTGAAGCAGGTGGATGTATTTCACCTTTTTTTATCCAGGTACCATCAATCAATTTATAATAATATATCACACCTTTACCTTTATATCTTTCCGGTGAACCAACCAATAATTCATCATTACTTATATTGATAAAGCCTCCGAAAAATAGTGAATCTTCATCATTTTCAAGATCAAGAGATTGAACTTGTTCCCATTTTGCATCCATTAGTTTGTAAATATTTAAAAAGTGGTATCTCTGATAATTTACTCCATTTGTCTCCAAATAATTTTTTCCTGCAGCACACCATTTTTCATCAGGTGATAAAGAAACATCACTTATAACATCTGTTGAAGGTGATGGATAAAAAGGTATTTTTTGAAATAGATCCCAATTTGTATTTTTTCTCTTTATAAAATATAGATTTCTCTGACTAGAATAAATGGTGAAATTACTTTTCATTATACATCTTATTGATTTCACACGTGGACCAATTACTTCATTATCATAAAATGTATCTTTAAGTATCCAATTATTATTTTCAAAATGATAAAAATAGTCGATATAATAGCTTCTGAAAGGCGTAGTATTAAAATGATATATTTTCATCATAAGCCAGTCTTTGAATATAGTCTTTTGAACATTATGATAATATGAAGTTGTATTTACCGTATCAATATAGATAGAATCCGATATATAATACTTCCCCGCTTTCTTCTTAAGTACCTGAATAAAGTTTTCATATCGCCAAAATGAATCTTCTGCTATTAATTTACCATTGTTTAAAACTCCTGTATTAAAAGCATTGCCATTATTTAATATATCATATCCGTCAAACAAAAAAGTTTGTGAACTAATCCATTTATTATTTTCTTTTCGAAAAATATTTGTTATATGTTTTTTATGTGTAGGATATTTATAGTATTTGTTTCCTATAAGTACATTATCACCCCAAATAGAAACGTATGATCCAAAATAACTACTATTTACATTTTCAATATTAAATATCTTTTGCATTTGAGTAAATGCATTATACTGATTAAATAGCAATAAAAATATAAAAAAATATTTTTTCATATTTATAATATATTTCTATTGTAAAAATAAGCTTATATTTTAAAATGTCATAACAAAATGTAAATTTACTTTATTCCCAGCACCATATTGCATATATCATGTAATCCAAACGTCCAAACATCCAAACTTTATCTCTCTGCTATATTTTCATTTTGTCACTATTTTTGTTTGCTTCGCCACAAAAATACCGCCAAAATATCCCTAACCATTGGTGACAGAGTAGCATCTGACGCAGTCGATGCGTATCGAGACCACCCTGCATTCGCTTTCGCTCATTCAGGGTAACAATACCGCTGTACGGCGAGTTACCTGTGAGAATTTGTTTTTTAAACGCAGGTTCTGACGGAAGGGAGATTGCCACGCTATCGCTCGCAAATTCGTAGCATTATTAACCAGTAATGGTTTTTTGGGGAACTAATAAAAGGATTGTAGTAATTTTGAAACAGGATTCTGCGAGCGAGCTTGTTCGGCTTTTGACGGAAGCGTGGCAGTCTTCTCTCGCTTACGAAAAGTTTTTATATTCCTATTCCGAAAAATAGCTAGCTGGTATTTCTCCCTAATAATTTGTAAATTTTCACAAAATCCTATAATCCTCAAATCCTAAAAATCCTAATTCCGACAGTTAGGCTATCCTGATTAGCGAGTGTCTCTGACTCTGCTTATAACTTATAAAATCTTTCACCCCGTTGGATATATATCCTATGGGGTAAATTTTTGTTCGGTGTTCGATATTCAAAACTTCCAAACACAAAACACCGAACAAAAATTCCCTTGCTAATATTCCGAATATTATCTCTTATTAGGATCAATAGCCAATCCATAGGCTTCAACACCTTCGATCAGATATTCCACTTCACCAGTTCCATCAAGTTTGAATTTCTTGATTCCAGGCTTTTGTAACGGATTTTCAACAACATCTGCATCACCAGGTCCTCTGTATGCCCAATACACATAACCCGTTTCATAATCGATAGCGATTCCAGTAATTCCAACTTTTTCAGCATCTCCTCCTTCCGAATCAAATGGTGAATCATCTATTAAGGTAACATCACTACCGTCAATATTACAAACATACATTCCCGGATTCACAACATTTGATGAAAAATATATTTTTTGATTAACATCATCAATAACAAATGCTCTTACTGTATATTCAAATAAAATAACACCTTCACCGGGATCACTGGGTAATTTATCTGTAACTCCAATATCGTTGTCGCTAAAGATATACAATCCTTTGTGATTTGAATTTTTAGCCCAATAATATAATCCTTTATATTTAGTAAAAGTACCGTTCAATGCACCCCATCCATAAGAAGGTCCACCGTCGATATCATTTCTAAACGTACTGTAATATGCCAATTGATTATTAGCAACCAAAGCAGGGAAAGCATCAGGATTAGCATCGTTACCGGAATCTCCCCATTCTCCGTTTTCAAGAGAAGTTGGAATTGCCGTAACATCATTTCTTCTGTCTGTGAAATAAATCGTATCACCTACAACAGATCCGAAGAAAGCATCATCATAAATTGCAGTACCAAATGTCAAATGTGTAACATAATTAGAACCGTCATTTGCAAAAGAGAATATTTTTCCGGGAGTTGTTTCAACATCCGCAGAATATTTGATCTTTTCACCTGCATCAAAAACATAAAGTTTGTCTCCTGAATATGAAAGTGTCATAGGATGTATCCCTGATTCAATTCCAATGTCCTTTAATTCGGAAACTCCTTCTGCATAAAGTTTTTTAGAGAAAATATCTCCTCCTTTTTCAGCATAAAACAAAGTAGTTGCCAATTGTGCTTTAACTTCAACGGTACCTTCTGTTGTATAATCAAGGCCACCCAAAGTTGCAGTTACTTTAACAGGTTCTGTAGGATTTGAATTGATAAATCTTACTGTTACTGCATCTTTCTTTGCAGTTCCGGTATCATCAAGATCATAACTAACAACATTGTTTGGATCAAAAGTCCAGGTATATTCAACAGCTGCATTATCAGGATTGTAAATAGTTGCTGTGAAAGTTACTCCTATACCCACTTGAATAGGATCCGGAGTGTAAGAAAATACAGGTAACGCATCTGCTACCTCAATTTCTTTTGAGTATGTTTGATCGTCTTTATTGTCCACTTTTAAAACAACTGTGTATTTTCCTGATTTTGTATAAGTATGTGTCGGGTTTTTATCTGTAGAAGTATTTCCGTCACCAAAATCCCATGCAAAAGTAGTACCACCATTGGAAGAATTTGTAAATGTAATAAGATCACCCGCTATAGGGTTTTCCGGAGCGTATTTAAAACCAACCTGTACGGGAGGTTCCGGTGGAGTATCATCTTTACATGATACTACAAATAGCATTGTTGCTATTAAAAGTAAAGAAAGAAATTTGAGTTTTTTCATGATTATTGTTTTATAGTTAAGAAAATGGTTTTATTTTACTTTAAAACTTCTTGATGAAGATTCGTTTTCTTCATCAAATCCATTAGTTATTTTAAAAGAAAGATATATTTTAAACGATTCCGCTTTTTTGTATTTGTCTCCGATCAGATTTTCAGGACTGATTGATAAAAGAGCATTTTTTGCCGCAATTATTCCTTCAGAGGTTATTTTTCCGTATTCATCAAACCATGAACCGAATGTGGCTTCATCCACCACATTATTGTTTTCAACGACTATTTTCTTTAACAGAGACTTATTATTGATAAATGACTGAAAAATTCCATTCAAAGCATTATCCGATATCAAAGCAAAAAAATCTGATTTAGAAGTATTGCTCTGTGTAAATGTTTTTTTAGCATATTGTGCATCAACAAAATATTTTGATTTAAAATCATAAGCATTTTTGTCAGGATTCCAATCGGTAAAATCAAAATCATACTCTTTGTACATTGTTTTGTCTCTATAAAGTGAATCAAATGAATTTTTGTAAGTATAAGAAGCATTTTTGATTTCAATCTCATATTCACCGGATATATAAATTTTATCCCACAGACTTTGACTTTTAATAACATCACCCACCGTCCAGTATTCAATTTCATATTCTATATCCGCATTTGCATCGGCTATGGGTTGTATGGGAACAAAATAGATATTGGCATTTTGTTTTCCCAAAACGCCCAAATCTTTTAACGGGTCATTGGTTTCACATCCTAATAATGCAATTCCAATTAAAAGAATTAAATAATATTTTGATATTTTCATCTGTTTTATGATTTTTGTCTGTTTTTAATAATTATTTAGCCCAAAACATCGGTTTTTTTAGCCAATCAGGATTTTGATAAGCTCCAAGTCTTTCAAGTTCGGGTTTATTGTAAATTTCTTCCGTTTCCGTATCATAAGGCAATCTTTGTATCCATTCATTGGGATTGCTCGTATCCCAATAATATGCAAGATATTTTGGTTTCTTCAATCCCGGATATATCTGATCATTATATCCGTATCTTCTCATATCCACCCATATTTCACCCTGCAACCACAATGCAACATATTTTTGCATCATAATATCTGAAAGAGTAATTTCAGATGAATTATGAGGAACTGTAGAACCATTCAGAAAACTATTGATATCATCATCATTAACGCCTGCTCTTTTCATGTTTGCTTTTATTCCATCTGTAAATGAAGTAAAAGCATTGTTCAGATCTCCTGATTGAAAATATGCTTCTGCCAAAATGAAATGCAATTCCTCTTCTGTAAAAAATAACATTGGAGATAAATCTCCTGTAACATAAGAATTATAAAGATCGGGAAAATCCGTTTCGGAAAGTGTTGCGGATTTACCCTCTGCCGGATAAACATAAAGATAATCTCCTTTATCATTTGGTTTCATCAGTAACGGTTGCCTGGGATCGTTTACTACTTTATTTTCTTCATCATATTTCAAAGCTTCTATCAGCATAAAATGTGAAGGAGCACTTTTATCCAGGATATTCGCTCTGTAATCCCAATCAGGTCGTGATTTTGAAGGACCCCACTGATTTATTTGTAATGAAGAACCATCTCCCAAAGCATAATTGAATACGGCATCCTGCCATCCGTCCAATGCTTTTTTTGCTTCGGCGATAACCTCGGAATAATTCTGATTAACATTAGGTGTTAAATGCAGCAGAGCTCTGGCTTTGATGGCATGAGCAAATTTTATCCATTTGGTGATATCTCCATTATACACTATGTCTTCTTCGGATGTCAATTTTCTTGAAGTATTTAAGTCTGTATTTTCAAGAGTTGCAATAGCGTCATCCAATATTTTCACTATTTCACTATAAATAAATTGCTGATCATCATATTTTGGTGCCGGATTCCCATCCAGTGCTTCAGTAAAAGGCATATCACCAAACATATCTGTAGTGGTCAATGTACTTAAAGCATAAATGATATTTGCAACACCCTTGTAATTTGTTGAGTTTTCTCTTTCTGCCGATTGTACAACATGTTTGGCATTGATAGATATATTGTGATAATGTCTTCTCCATTGTGGAATCCTGTGTGCTTTGAGATAATCCCAACGGTCTTTCTCATAATGATATCCAGAAAGTGTTGCAACTTGTTGAGTAAAATAAGAATCAGTCTCTCCGTGATCATAAATACTGGTTGC
>JALVEG010000003.1 GCA_027031145.1 Saprospiraceae bacterium
CGCTTATCATGGCACTTGTTTATCAGGTTGTTTGATTGCGAATCGCCTTCGCTAAGGTCTTCGCCATGCGCCTATGCTGAGGTCTTCGCCAGAGGCTACGACCACCGGCGAAAGCTTCGGCGTAAGCATAAGGCTACGACCGTCGGCGAAAGCTTCGGGTATCTGCGCTAAAGCTTTAGCGGCAGCGTACGATTGCGAATCGCCTTCGCTAAAGCTTCGGCGATTGCGATAGGGATGGTAGTGGAGCCGGAGTGGAACGGAGGCTGTCCCTGACGACAGGCGGGACGGAACCCACGAACAGCCCGGTCGGAATAGAGATTTTTGCATCTGCACTTGCGGGTTGGAAATCTCTATGGAGAATCGCCAAAAAAAATAAAAAAATCAAATCTATAACTATCCAAATAATATACATTTAGCCCCCTACCCTTATAATTACAAAAAAAATCTTTTGTCCGCAAAATAAAATTTCGTACCTTAGCACAAATTATTTTATACATTAATAGAAGAATAAAAATAAAGTAAAACATATGCAAATCATAAAATCATATAAACCTGTAAATAAAATCCGGACAGTTACCGCAGCATCGCTTTTTGACGGTCATGATGCAGCTATAAACATAATGCGAAGGATCATTCAAAGAACAGGAGTTGAGGTTATACATTTAGGACACAACAGGTCTGCAAAAGAAATAGTGAAAGCTGCAGTGGAAGAAGATGTTCAAAGTATAGCTATCACTTCATATCAGGGTGGACATATTGAATTTTTTAAATATATTCACGATCTGCTAAAAGAAGAAGGAAGTGAACAAATCAAAATTTTCGGTGGTGGTGGAGGAACTATCCTTCCGGAAGAAATAAAAGAACTGGAGGATTATGGAATAACAAGGATATATTCTCCCGATGACGGAAGAAAAATGGGACTACAGGGAATGATCAATGATCTGGTGAAAAAAAGTGATTTTCCTGTTGGGGAAAAACTACCATATACCATAAAAGACCTGAAAGCCGGAAAAAGAAATGTTATAGCCAGATTTATTTCAGCCATTGAAAATTTTATTGATATTCACAAGGATATTATCGGCAAACTGGATGCAGAAGCAAGTAAATCAAGTACACCTATAATCGGAATTACAGGAACAGGAGGAGCCGGAAAATCTTCTATAGTCGATGAAATACTCAGAAGATTCCTTATTGATTTTCCC
Organism: Saprospiraceae bacterium; assembly: GCA_027031145.1. GTDB lineage: Bacteria > Bacteroidota > Bacteroidia > Chitinophagales > Saprospiraceae > JADJGA01. Next base: position 1,203 of record JALVEG010000003.1, read on the forward strand.
GAAAAGAAAATCGGGATAATTTCAGTAGATCCGTCACGTAAAAAAAGCGGTGGAGCATTGCTCGGAGACAGAATCAGAATGAATTTCCTTAATTCAGACAGGGTTTTTATGCGCTCAATGGCAACACGCGAATCTAATGTCTCATTATCAAAATATATCAAAGAAGCGTCAAATATCCTAAAAATAGCCGGTTTTGACTTGATATTACTGGAATCATCCGGTATAGGACAAGCAGATACTGAAATTGTTGACTATGCAGATATGACAATGTATGTGATGACACCGGAATATGGCGCTCCTACTCAATTGGAAAAAATAGATATGTTGGATTTTGCTGATATTATCGCCATCAATAAATCCGACAAGAGAGGTGCAAAAGATGCTCTGAAATATGTGCGCAAACAATTCAGAAGAAATCACAATATTTGGGAAGGAGATGATGAAGATTTGCCGATAATCAATACAATGGCTTCCCAATTTAATGATACAGGAACTACTTTGTTATATACAAGGTTGTTGGATGTACTTAAGCAAAAAACCGGAAAGGAATTCGATTCTCATATAAATTTATATCTGAATGCCGAAAACACTTCCGAGATAATCCCTTCTCAAAGAGAAAGATATCTGTCTGAAATATCTGAAAATTCAAGGAAATATGATTCTTTGACAAAAGAACAGGCAGAAGTAGCATCCAATCTGTATGCTATTCACAAAGCAATGAATCTTGTAGATGATGACAGATTAAAAGAAGATCTGTTGTACAGGTACAATGAAGAATTAAAAAAACTAAATAAAGAAAACCGGGAAATCCTTCAAAACTGGAATAACAAGAAGCATTCGTATGAACAAGATGAATATATTTATACGGTCAGGGGAAAAGAAATAAAGGTCAAAACTTATTCCGAAACCCTTTCACACAGTAAAATACCTAAGATATCAACTCCTAAATTCAAGGATTGGGGAGATATACTCCAATGGTCAAAACAGGAAAATTTCCCCGGAGAATTTCCATACACCGCCGGAGTTTTCCCATTCAAACGAACAGGCGAAGATCCTACAAGAATGTTTGCCGGAGAAGGCACACCGGAGAGAACCAATAAGAGATTTCATTATGTATCAAGAGGAATGCCTGCAAAAAGACTTTCTACCGCTTTTGATTCAGTAACTTTGTACGGAGAAGACCCTGATGTCATGCCTGACATTTATGGTAAGATAGGTAATTCAGGGGTAAATGTTTGTTGTCTTGACGATGCGAAAAAACTGTATTCCGGATTTGATCTGTGTGATCCGAAAACTTCTGTTTCAATGACGATCAATGGTCCTGCACCAACCATGACAGCATTTTTTATGAATGCTGCTATTGACCAGCAATGCGAAAAATATATCAAAGAAAACAAACTTGAGCATTTGGTCGAAGCCAAATTGAATGAAATGTATCCGGAGGGTAACAGACCTGCGTATAATGGTGAATTACCTGAAGGACATAATGGACTTGGATTATTACTGCTTGGCATAACGGGAGACCAGGTTCTTCCTCCTGATATTTATAACACTATAAAAAGTCAGGCACTGAAAGCAGTAAGAGGAACAGTACAGGCAGATATTTTGAAAGAAGATCAGGCGCAGAATACCTGTATATATTCAATAGATTTCTCACTGAAAATGATGGGAGATGTCCAGCAATATTTTATCAATAACGGAGTAAGGAATTTTTATTCCGTATCGATTTCGGGATACCATATTGCAGAAGCAGGCGCCAATCCTATTTCCCAGCTTGCATTCACACTTGCCAATGGTTTCACGTACGTGGAATATTACCTCGCAAGAGGTATGGATATAAATGATTTTGCCCCTAACTTATCATTTTTCTTTTCAAACGGAATGGATGCAGAATATTCCGTTATTGGAAGAGTTGCAAGGCGTATCTGGGCAAAAGCCATGAAACACAAATACGGCGGAAATTCAAGAGCACAAAAATTAAAATATCATATTCAGACTTCAGGAAGATCACTTCATGCACAGGAAATCGAATTCAATGATATCAGAACAACATTGCAGGCGCTTTATGCTATTTATGACAATTGCAATTCACTGCATACAAATGCTTATGATGAAGCGATAACCACACCTACAGAGGATAGCGTACGTAGAGCATTGGCTATACAATTAATTATCAATAAAGAATTAGGATTAGCAAAAAATGAAAATCCAATTCAGGGATCTTTTATCATTGAAGAATTGACTGATCTGGTTGAAGAGGCAGTTTTGAGCGAATTTGACCGTCTGACAGAACGGGGAGGAGTACTCGGTGCAATGGAAACAGGATATCAAAGAAGCAAGATCCAGGAAGAAAGTCTGTATTATGAGACATTGAAAAATAACGGGCAATTGCCACTGATAGGAGTAAATACCTTTTTATCAAAAGAAGGATCCCCGATAGAGATACCTGAGGAGGTCATAAGATCTACTGAAAAAGAGAAACAATCACAGATCAATACCTTGAAAAATCTTCATAAAACTCAAAAAGATAAAGCTGCAGAGCAATTGAAAAAACTTCAATCTGTAGCTATCAGTGGAGATAATATTTTTGAGGCATTAATAGAAGCAGGAAAATATTGTTCACTTGGACAAATAACACATGCATTATTTGAGATCGGAGGGCAATATAGAAGGAGTATGTAAATAAAAAGATTTATTATTGGGTTTATTAAACTTTAGTTAAATTTATATCATATTTTTTAATACTTATAAAATATTATTCTTATGAAAGTTCCAACCTGGGCATATGTAATTGGTATTTTGATGATGTTATTCGGAGGGTGCAATATTTCAAGAGACCTGAAAAATATAAATATTTCAAAAATAACTGAAAAGTATTCAAAAGTTTATGAAGAGATCCAGGAAAGCAGTACAGATTCTTTAAATAATATTGCTTCGGATACTACTGTTATAGATTCCGCAGAAATCGAAAGAATAAAATCCCATAAAAAAATCATTAAAACGATAAAGAATATGACTGTAATCGATGATTTTACAAAAAAATGGACTAAAATATTTGGATACTTAGGTCTCATGGTATCTATCATTTATATTTTAGGAGGATTATTTTTAATGATTATTAGAAAATTCTCGATCAAACTCGTATATTTTGCCCTTGGTTTGAGTATAATTTTTAGTATTTTTAAATTAGTAGTATTTTCAAGTTCTTCTTCCTCCAATTTCATTACATTTTCATCCGGTTTTTCCAATTCATTCAGTATTATCATTGATATAATACTCCTGATAATAATTTTAGTAATGGATAAAGAAATATATTATATGAAAGAAGATTATGAGGATGATGAACCTTTATAGTGTCTGCAAGAAAATTTCTCTTATCTGAAGTTACAAACGAATATTAATCGAACTTAGTTGATAAGGATATATATGCATATTTCTCTGCCTTACATCTATATATATCTAAAAGTATAAACTATCCGGGTTACGTCAGGTTTGCATAAATTGAAAAAAATGACTATTTATCGGCACACTTCCTCATATTTTTACGTTATCTAATAAAGAAGTAACTAATCAGGTAGAGTCATTTTGAATGAAAAATCCACTTTTTTCGTCATACTTCAGCTATTTTTTTTGACGTAGCTCCACTATGCCTTCAAAAAATAAGCTTTGTCTGACAAAAAAATTGATTTTTTTCATTTCAAAAGCACCTACCTGAGTAGTTACATAAAGAACATATCGTTGCAAATATAATATTTAACAAATTACAATCCCTATCATGTATTATTATTGGCATTTTTATTAACGAATAAAACCTCTGACCATGAAAAAATTAATATTAATTGCAAATATTTTTGCTTTAATCAGCAATCTCCTTTCTGCAAACGGAGTTGTGTTCAACACAGCCAAAAGCGGTTCATACCTTACCCTGACAGAGTCTTCTGTAAATGTAACTATTGAAAATCAGGTTGCAAATACCACCACTACCCAAATTTTCAAAAACAATATCAGTGATAATCTATCTATCAAATATGCATTTCCACTGCCTGAAGGAGCTAGTGCTACTGCATTGCGCTATAAAATAAACGGTAAATGGCATGAAGCAATCTTTGCACCCGTTCCCCAGGATACCACGACAGGTGGTGGTCCGGGAATAACAGATTATAAATTGAAACTTTATCTTGGAAATAATCCTCTTTATTTTGAGATAGATCAAAAAATCGCTTTTGATTCCACTATTATTGTTGAACTTACGTATGTTGAATTATTAAAATATAAATTCGGTAAAGTAAAATATATCTATCCAAACAATTATCAAAATATCCAATCCGGCATTTTAACAAAACAAGAGATCAATGTCTTTCTCAATTCTGAAAGGACCATCGATAATATAGAATTATTAAGTCATAATGCGACCACTATTGAAAACAACGGAAATTCTGCAACATTAAACTATTCAGGATATGAGTTGCCGGCAAATTCTGATTATATTATACAATATAGTTTAAGTCTAAATGAACTGGGGCTGTTTTCATTATCAACTTATATCCCGGACAGTCTTCAGAAAGATGCATACGGAAGAGGGTTTTTCTCCTTTATAGTAGAACCCGACCCAAGCGAGAATACTGCTGTTATAGATAAAGTCTTTACATTGATAATCGATAATTCCGGTAGTATGTCAGGTGATAAAATCGTTCAGGCAAGGGATGCAGCGAAATTCATTGTGGACAATCTCAATCCGGGAGATAAATTCAATATTATTTCATTTTCTACATATGTTAAAAGTTTCAGACCAACTCATGTGGATTTTAATATAGAAAATCAGGAAGCAGCTATTTCTTTTATAAATGCCTTGCAAGCTACCAATTCGACAAATATTTCAGGAGCGTTTAATGTGGCAATACCCCAATTTTCCGTAGCAAATTCAAGCACTGCAAATATTATAATCTTCTTTACCGACGGAGAGCAAACTGCCGGTATAACCGATACTGATGAATTGATCGCTCACATTAATAATCTTATCA
>JALVEG010000004.1 GCA_027031145.1 Saprospiraceae bacterium
ATCGGTGTTCAAATATTAATCCTTGTTCGATATTATTTTTGTTCTCCTCTGTTAATTATTTGCCGAAAGATAACAACTGTATAACCACAATGGCATGCCTGCAAGTTATAATTTATCAATAAAATATCCTGAAGCTTTTTTATCTAAATTGCATCAATACCCGAATTTTTTAAGACTATTTTCATTATCTCGCCAGTTTTCCAGGGTTTTTACATACAGTTCCAGATGAACTCTTTTGCCGAGAAATTCTTCAATGTCTTTGCGTGCTTCAATACCGAGTTGCTTTATCTTTTCTCCTCCTTTACCGATAATTATCTGCTTCTGGGTCTTTCTGGAAACGTAGATATTTGCCCTGATGAAGATAAACGGAGCTCCTCTTTTTTCTGTTTCCTTCCATTCTTCGACAGCGACTTCGACAGAGTAGGGGACTTCCTGACGAAACAATAACAATATCTTTTCTCTTATTATCTCTTCGATAAAAAATCTTTCGGTTTTATCGGTAAACTGATCTTTTGGATAATATGCAGGTCCTTCGGGCAGGATAGATTTTATTTTATCGATAATCGAATCTGTATTGAAACCAAGTTTTGCAGAGATCACAAAAACATCGTCGAAATCTATTATTTCTTTCCATTTTTCGATTAATTCCGCAATTTTTTCCTGATCACCAAGATCCATTTTGTTGATAATAAGAAATTTAGACACCTTGGATTTTTTAAGCTTATTCAAAAAGCTCTCATTATATACAAAATCATCAAAAATATCTACGATAAACAGGATAACATCTGCATCTTCAAATGACGAATAAACAAAATTATTCATAGATTTCTGCAATTGATAATGCGGCTGCTCTATGATACCGGGAGTATCGGAAAAAACGATCTGGTATTCATCATCATTGTATATTCCCAATATACGGTGCCTTGTAGTTTGAGGCTTGCTGGTGATGATAGACATTTTTTCGCCTATAAGATTGTTGAGCAAAGTGGATTTTCCCACATTGGGTTTACCCATTATATTTACAAATCCTGATTTATGCATATTATTTTAATCTTTTAATTTTCTCTGAAATAAATTTATCTATCGCTTCAAAAAACATATCCGGTTTCATCAATCTCCATTCCATATCATTGATCTCACCGGGCATATTGATATAATATTCCAGATTGTAATGAAGCATCTCTTGTCTGACGTGGTCAAGCATATTGATGTTAATGATCCAGCCTTCATCTTCTTTGACATCATCATACCATTCCTGATAATAACTGTCATCACCACCATGAAAGTTCAAAACATTGTCACTTATTAAAATAAACTTGTTGATACCTTCTTTAATCAGGTGGTCGCAGATATTCCTTTTAAGGAACATTATATCGTTATAAAGCACATCATTCCATTCACTCATAAGTTCTATGATAACGTATCTTTTTTGATAATTTGTAAACAGGATCTTAATATACAAGGTAGCTGAACCGAAATCATCCCATTGCGGATGGATATAATAATTGTAAATGGAATTGGAAAATCCAAATTCATCATAAGTTCTGCCATAGAAAGGAGATCTTTCATCATCTTCGGCAGTATATTCATCACGCCATCTAAAAAAAGGTTCTATATCATGCATTGGAAATATGCTTTAATCATCGAATTTCAATACTTCTATAAAAGCCTTTTGCGGTACCTGAACGGAACCGAATTGTCTCATACGTTTTTTACCTTTTTTCTGTTTTTCCAAAAGTTTTCTTTTACGAGTAATATCCCCTCCGTAACATTTTGCCGTAACGTCTTTTCTAAGTGCAGAAAGTGTTTCACGAGCTATTACGTTTTGTCCAATCGCTGCCTGAATCGCAATTTTGAATTGTTGCTTTGGTAATAGTTCTTTAAGCTTTTTAACCATTTTCCTGCCCATTGGCTGGGATTTGCTGCGATGTATTAATGTCGAAAAAGCATCTACTTTTTCACCGTTTAGCAAAATATCCATTTTCACCAGATCAGATCGTCTGAAGTCTTTTGTAGTATAATCAAATGAGGCATAACCCCTGGAAATAGACTTTAATTTGTCATAAAAATCCAATACGATTTCGGCCAGCGGCATATCAAACATCATTTCAACCCTGTCCTGTGTAAGGTAATGTTGATTGCTCAAAACACCTCTTTTGTCCAGACAAAGATTCATTATGGGGCCAATATATTCAGGTTTTGTGATTATTTGAGCTTCGATATATGGTTCTTCGACATAATTCAGATTGGTAGGGTCGGGCAGGTCATTTGGAGTATGGATGATCAGTTTTTCACCTCTTGTAGTATAGGCATAGTAAGTAACGTTGGGAACAGTGGTAAGTACTTCCTGATCATATTCCCTTGACAATCTTTCCTGTACTATTTCCAGATGCAATAATCCCAGAAATCCGCATCTAAAGCCGAATCCTAAAGCATTGGATGTTTCAGGTTCCCAAACCAAAGCAGCATCATTCAACTGAAGTTTTTCCATACTATCCCTCAGATCTTCATAGTCGTCATTGTCCATAGGATAAATACCGGCAAATACCATTGGCTTTACATCCTCAAATCCCTGGACCGGTTCATCTGCAGGATTATCGACCTGAATTATGGTATCACCGACTTTTATCTCTCTTGATTCTTTTATCCCGGTGATAATATATCCTACATTTCCTGCACTTAGTTCATTTTTCGGCACTTGCTCCATTTGCAAAATGCCTATTTCATCAGCGTTATATTCTTTACCTGTATGATAAAAACGAACTTTATCACCTTTTTTGATACTACCGTTGAATATTCTGAAGTATGCGATCACCCCTCTGAAAGAATTGAAAACGGAATCAAAAATAAGTGCCTGCAAAGGTGCATCAGGATCACCTGTCGGAGCCGGTATTTTGTTTACTATTGCTTCCAGAATACCTTCTATTCCTTCTCCTGTTTTTCCGCTTGCCAGCAATATATCTTCCAGTTCACAACCGATAAGATCCAGTATTTGCTCCTGAACTTCATCGATCATGGCATTGGGCATATCTATTTTATTGATAACAGGAATTATTTCCAAGTCATTTTCTATCGCAAGATATAGATTGGATATTGTCTGCGCCTGTATCCCCTGCGTGGCATCCACTATCAACAATGCTCCTTCACATGCAGCAATTGACCTGGACACTTCATAGGAAAAATCCACATGTCCGGGAGTATCTATCAGATTAAGCGTATAAATATCATCATCTTTTCGATCATAATACATCTGAATTGCATGACTTTTGATAGTAATTCCTCTTTCTCTTTCCAGATCCATATTATCCAGAGCCTGGTTTTGCATATCCCTCTCCGAAATGGTATGGGTATATTCCAGCAATCTGTCTGACAGTGTGCTTTTACCATGATCTATATGTGCGATCACACAAAAATTTCTTATATTCTTCATATTATCCATAGAAATGCAAAGATACTCAATGAAATTGAATATTCAATTATTTAATAAAATTGATTTGTGATTGAGCTTTTAAGTTAGAATTAATTCCTTATCAGAATCTATTTTTACAGTTAATTTGACTTTTGCTCCCAATGCTTCTAATGCTTTAAGAACTGTTCCTATTCTGAAATTTTTTGTATTATTTTCCAGTTTTGATATTTGGGACTTTTGAACACCAATAAGTTTACCCAGCTGATCCTGGGTTAGATTCTTCTTTTTTCTGGCATCCTTTATTATGGTACCTAATATATCTATCTTCAAATCATATTCGAAGTTTTCTCTTTCCGGTGTTCCTTTTTTACCAATAATTTGGTCTGTTAATTCATCTATGGAAGTAAGTTTCATAATCTATTATTTAAATATTTTTTTCTGATTTCTTCTGCTTTTGTTATCTCTGACCTGGGCGTTTTGTTAGTTTTTTTAACAAAACCATGAGTGCAAACTATAAATGATTTTTTATTATTATCCCAAAATGCTAAAAGTCTTATCTGAGTTTGTCTATGTCTTGCTCTAAATTCCCAAATATCTTTCGTTAATTTTTTGTAACTACTCAGGTAGAATCATTTTGATTGAAAAAACCTTTTTTTTCGCCATATTTCAGCTATTTTTTTTGACGTAGCTCCACTATGCCTTCAAAAAATAAGCTTCATCTGGCAAAAAAATCAAATTTTTTCATTTCAAAAGCATCCTACCTGAGTAGTTACAATTTTTTTAATAGTTTTGGATCATTTATTTCTCTGGATTTTTGAATATTGTATGCTATTTTATTTTGAAGTTTAATATCTAAACTTAAAATGAATGCCTTTGCCTCATCTGTAAAAAAGACATCAAATTTCTTATCCATATATTTATAATTTATAACAAAGTAAATATATAAAAAGTTTCCCAATCAGGAAATTATTTGCTTTTTTGCTATTCTATTACCATAAAATAAAACACCGAGTGAAATAATCAAACAAGGCATTAAGCCTGTTGAAAATGATTCTGGAATTCCACTATTATCATGGCAGCAATAATATATATGATCATCCCAAATCCGAATTTTAACATTCGTTCATAGCCTTGCATATTTTTTGTTAGAATTACAATAAAAAACGGAATAAAAAAGCTTAAAAGAAACGCTCCTAACCGGCTGTTGAGATTTGCATTGGAATCCAGGGTTAAATATCCTGTTATTGAAATAATAACAAGATTTAAAACCAATAGAAAAAAGTAATTAATAAGATTATTTGCTAATGAACTTGGTTTTGCTAACTCCATAATATAATATTAATAAAATGTGAATAATCAGATGGATTGTTTTTGGGTAAAAGCCCTAAAAATCATAATAGAACTCTGCTTTATACATGGTTTTTAGCGCAATTTGCAGTACCTAAGAAGAAACAACCCTAAAAATACCGGTCTATCTCCTTATAATACAAATCTTTTATCTCTTTGAGAAGTTCTTCTGATATACCGGGTTTGAAAACACGGATCATATCTTTGACAGTATAGCTTTTGAAAAACACACCGAGAACCACATCAAAATTGCGATTGCTGATATTGTTCTTTATTCTCATAGTTATCTTTCTGAATAATTCCCAGTTGAGATGATGAGGAATAACGATGTAATACATATGATCTATTTTTACATCTTTATAGATGTTCTCTTCTATTTTCTGTACATCATAAAATTTACTTACTTTGATAGTAACCGTAAGATCATCTTTCATGGATCTTTTCTTCATAAATTCAAAGCCCTCTTCTGCATAAGCATGCTGAATAACAGGAACTTCACTATATGAAGGCAAACCTTTTAATCTTATTGCATCAAATTGATTGTTTCCTATCCAGATAGTTGCAGAGGATCCGATCATATTATAATCAGTGAATTTATTGATCTTGTCGGATGCCCTCAATATTTTTTCCCATGAATATTTCTTTTTTGTCACAAGCAATATTGATCTGGGCTTGGAATTTTCGATCATAGGCATTCCATGGTATCCGGGGAAAGGATGATTGACATTGACCACAAAAGTATTGGGCATAATATTATGTCTTAAAAATCCAACTTGTTCTTCTTTAATGGTATATCCTGTTACTTCAAATATTTTTTCCATATTTATAAACTTTAATTTTTTTGAAAATTTCTATGATTCGTAAATATAGACAAAATATCTTATATCTCAAAAATTACTTTTTAAATATTGTTTATTTTTTCTGTTAATTGTCCGTAATAAGCAAATTATACTAATTACCTAAATAGGTTTTAGCTAAAAAATAATAATGTATCCGTTTAATTAGCAAAATCAAATTATAATAATTAATAAATTACAGACTAAACTTCCCGAAATGCTAGTTCGAGTTATATTAAATAATTATTTAGTGAAAGAAAGAAGATAGATGAAATATAGCATTTTTGTTAGAATAATTTATCCCGAATAAGCACAAATGTCTTTAATTGTCAAATTTCAAAACTTCATCATTTTTTTTAAACTTAACTCTGAAATCAGTTGTTGTTATGTTGATTAAAATGAAATTTGAGAATGGCAGATGAACAAAATAAAGTAATTAAAGATTTTGCAGAGAAAGAATATGAATTCGGGTTTACTACGGATATTGAAATGGAGCTTGCTCCCAAAGGTCTTGATGAAAGCACGATAAAATATATTTCGGATAAAAAAGAGGAGCCTGAATGGATGTTTGAATACAGATTGAAAGCATTCAGACATTGGAAAACAATG
>JALVEG010000005.1 GCA_027031145.1 Saprospiraceae bacterium
TTGTAATCGTCCCATGAAAAAACAACCATATCTCCACTTATGGAATCAATTCGTATCTCAACAGGAGGAGCACAAGTATCGTCATATTTTTCCAATTCCTTTAAAGCATTATATGCGTTTAACACTCCTTCGGAAACAGATATTCCCTCCAAACTTCCATTATGTACAACTCCATTCATCAAAGCATCTTTTGCCATCAAAGCAGCATTTGAAGGACTTAAATGCGATACCTCATCAAGTTTGTTACTGTACGAAAACAACAATCCTGCTACACCTGTAGCATGAGGAGTAGCAGCCGATGTTCCTCCGAATGAACCGTAATTGCTTATATTGTGAGTGGAATAAGTACTTTTTCCATAAGCGCCCAAATCTATTGTTCTGGTACCATAGCCTGCACTGTTAACTTTTTGATTGTATTGATCCACATTGGTTACAGTCAACAGATAGGCACTTGGACAAGATGATGGCATATCTCCCATAATATCAACATCCACAAGATTGTTGGAAGTTGCACCAACATTTAATATACCCGCTACACCCAGAGAATCATATATCGAACACCATATAGGATGATCCTCGGCTTTAGCGTTATCTATACCAAGCGATGCATTGGTAGCAACTATGTATGCACCTTTTTGCCCACCAGTTTCATTATACAGCTTACGCATTTTCAAAGCATAAAGATATGCCCCGATAATACCTGCTTCATCATCTCCGTTTACTATCATCATTAGCTTAACATTCCAGTTTATCCCTGATATACCTATATGATTGTTTCCTTTTGCACCGATAATCCCCGATACAGGAGTACCATGGCTGCCACCTGCGATTTCATCCGTATCAAAATACGTATTCCATCCAAGGTAATCATCTACATATCCATTGCCATCATCATCAATTCCATTTCCTCTTATTTCACCATAGTTTTTCCACATATTATCCACCAGATCAACATGAGAAGTGTCTATCCCATTATCTATAATACATATCACGATAGTATCACCGGAAGGACTTAGTCCTCCTGTTGTCAGATCCCAGGCAAGATCGGCATCTATATCTGCATCATTTTGCCCTCCTGCCTGACCTGTATTGTTCAATGACCATTGTCTGAAAAAAAGTGAATCATCGGGAGTATTACGATAAGAAACCGTATGATTGTATTGCACATTCACTACATTTGGATTGGTATTTATTTTATTTACTGCCTCCGGCAAAATATTTCTGTCAAGACTTATTTTCCAGAAGTTATATGGAGGCCTGGAAATTTCTTTTTTCTTTATTTTACCTGTTAAAACCCCTCCCCTTCGCAATGAATAAAGCACATGATCTACTTTGGTACCGGATTTTAATTGCAAAATCAATTCATTTTCAATTCTGTTTTGTCCAAACAAATAATTAGTGAAGAATACTATAAAAAATAAAACAAAGGAGTAACTATACTTATATTGCATTTTAATGATTTTAAATATATAACGTAAAAATAGAAAAAATATATGATGTTCATATTGATATTGAGTCTTTTTGGTCTAAAAACAGCTTTCCCATTGATTTTTATTTCTTTTTTAACCAACTTCTGGATCACTATTTGCTTCTAGGTCTTACCCTACAGATAGGACTCTCAAGCGCGAAAGCGATTGTGAAGCCGGATTAAATAATAAAAAATAAAATACACAGTGATATCTCATTATCGATTTTTCCAATATTCCCGTATATTTTTAATTAATGCTGTAATAACAACTACATACATTATTACTAATAAATAAATATTACTATTTTGTCTATAAATCCAAATAAAGACAAGGAATAAAATACCTGTGATTATTTTTATCAACAGTGCTTTCTTCTTTTGAACAAAGGAATTTATCAAAAATTGAGGAACAATTAACAATAAAACAACTAAGATAATTAATAATAATTCATTCATAACTTAATTTTTAGCCAATTGGTTTACTCTCCAATTTACCTTATAAAATAAAAATAGAATTCAAATATACAAAAAACAAAAATTATTTATTTTTTTTTTGAAAGAATTCATTGGATATAAAAAATAAATTCTATATGATTGCCTCATTTGATAAATAATCCCTATTTTGCGCCGCAAAATTGAAAAACGCTAAAAATGGATAAGAATTTATTGTCAAACAGAGTGAAAACCATGGGAGAATCCGCCACTTTGACAATGGCTCAAATGGCAAGGGATCTTAAATCCCGGGGAGTGGATATCGTTGATATGACCCTTGGCGAACCTGATTTTGATACTCCCTGTGATATAAAAAATGCTGCTAAAAAAGCTTTGGATGAAGGCTACACAAAATATACTCCCGTACCGGGTTTGCCTATGTTGCGAAAGGCTATTGTTAATAAACTTAAAAGAGATAATAATCTTGATTACAATATAGATCAAATAGTTGTAACTAACGGGGCAAAACAAGCGATTGCAAATGCTTGTCTGGCATTGCTAAATCCTGGAGATGAAGTTATCCTTTTGACTCCTTATTGGGTATCTTATGATTCAATAGTTAAAATTGCAGAAGGTGTGCCTGTGCTTGTTTCAGCCGGAATAGATCAGGATTTTAAGATCAAGCCCCAACAATTGGAAGCTGCTATCACGGATAAAACCAAAATGGTAATGTTTTCTTCTCCCGTCAATCCTACCGGCTCGGTTTATTCCCATGAAGAATTGGAAGGACTGGCTAAAGTCTTGAAGAACTATCCCGGCATATACATTTTATCTGATGAAATATATGAATATATCAATTTTGGTTCAGGACATGCATCCATAGCCTCATTTGACTATATCAAAGACAGGGTAATTGTCATTAACGGCATGTCAAAAGGATTTGCGATGACAGGTTGGAGAATAGGATATATGGCTGCTGATGCTGATGTTGCCAAAAGCTGTGTAAAAGTTCAAAGCCAGTTTACTTCAGGAGCCAATTCCTTGGGCCAGGTTGCTTCTGCATATGCACTTGATCATGGAGTTTATAAGGAAATGATCGATATATTTAATGAAAGAAGAAAGGTTTTTATAAAATTATTAAAAGAGGTACCCGGTTTCAAAGTAAATGAACCGACAGGAGCTTTTTATCTTTTTCCTGATATAAGTTATTATTTTGGCAAGTCAAATGGTAAAATAACCATAAATAATTCCGTTGAATTTTCCGATTATATGATCAGGGAAGCTCATGTGGCTTCGGTACCCGGAACTCCATTTGGAGCACAGGAATGTATACGATTATCCTATGCCACTTCAATGGAAAACATCATTGAAGCGACAAAAAGGATCAAAGAATTTGTAAAAGGATTTGAGTAATTTATGGGTTTTATTCTATTTTAGTTGTTTTAAAATATTCTTTAAGTTTTTTTAATTTTAAATTATTAAATTCAATATCATAAGGCGTATCATTGAGATAAAACCTGATATCTATAGTATTTGAATAAAGAATATCTTTGCAAATATCGTCTTTTAATATAGTATGACCACGTACTTTTTTTCTGGTATATTCACTGATATCATGGGTATTTGTGACTTTTGTTTCAGTAGTGGTTTCTTTTTCTTTTGGTTTTGAAGCAGAATCAACAAAAAGAGAATTAGTTGTTTTCGTCAAATTATTATCATCCTTTTCCTTAACAGTAGTTGTTGTATTTGTAGTAATAGTATTGGATTCATCTTTGCGTACATATTCATTATTCCTGATTACATCAAATTTCAATTTAAATAAATTACTATCTGTTTTTATAAAAAACTCATTATCCAGATCGGTTTGAGGCATTACATCAATACTCAAATAAAAATTAACAGGAAAAACAATACTGTCATTATGATAATTTTGAAAATTAAGGTAAGTTACAATTCCTTTTCTATAAAAAAAATCATTGGTTTTTAGCATTTGAGCATATTCACGAAAAGAAATAGAAGTTTTTGTGCGATTTTTAAAGTCATCCTTCTGAGTTAATACTGTATTGTATATTGTCCCGTAATAACAGGAATTTGTACCCAATATCACCATAATAACGAATAAGAAACGATGCTGCATTTTCATAACAATAATTTTTTATTGTCATAAAAATACATACACTCAAATTGACATAAAAATTTATTTATGACTTTAATATAATTTTAACAGTATCCATTCATGTTGGATACTTTTTTAAATGAAAAAATTCAATTTTTTCCCGGATAAAACTAATTTCCATTTTCACAAACCTCTGTTAATAAATCTTCGTCTGTAATAATAGATGAAGTTACTTTAATGAAAATTTAGAAAATGAAATTAAAATTATTTTTTGTGTTGATGTCTGTTTTGTTCTTTGATTTTAGTTTTTCACAAACGCAAATAAATTTTGATAATAAAGATAACTTAAATTATATAAATTTTTCTTTTGGATACGGATATTCTTTTTTATATAAAAACCCGGTGATATTTCATCAATATTTTGAAGGAGTAAAAAAGGTTACACAAAATCCTAATCTTTCTTTTGTTATCGAACTTTCTTTTCTGAAAAGTTTGAGAAAAAATTTTTTGAAATTCGGTTTGCAATATTCAAGCAAAAATATAACGGAAAGCGGAAAGAGTTGGACAGGTCGAGCCCCTGATTATTATGAAAATTATTCTAGAATTGAATCCCACGATTATTTGGGTGTTTTTATCGGATTTAGAAAGCCAATCGGAAAAAATATTTTCCTTGATAATGATTTTATTATTGAAAAAAAAATTGATGATAAGAATAATTATTTTTTATCCCGATACGGATTATCGGATAGAATAAAACTTGGTTACAAAGTGAAATTGTATAAGAAGTTTAATTTGGAATTCAATGGTTTTTTCTCATCCGCAATAATTAAATACAACATAAAAAAATTCAATAAAAATTACTTTCCTTATCAATATGGATTGGAAGTAAGTACTCAGGTAGAGTTATTTTGATTGAAAAAAACTTTTTAACTGATTTGATATCGTTTATTTTAGTTGTTATCTTAGTTTAACCACTAAGAACACTTAAGTTTACACTAAGAAATCACTAAGAAAATTTTTCTTCTCAAAAGTTCCATCGGGACGACACTATTTATACGTGTCGTACTTATATTGCTATATTCAATACAGCATCTCAAATATCCCTGCTATCCCTTGCCCACCACCGATACAAGCTGTTACCATACCGTATTTAACATCGCGTTTATGTGCTTCATGTATGATCTGAGTGGTCAATTTTGCTCCGGTACAACCAAGAGGGTGCCCAAGAGCAATCGCTCCTCCATTGACATTAAGAATATCCGTATTAAGACCGAGTTCTTTTATCACTGCCAGGGATTGAGTTGCAAATGCTTCATTCAATTCTATCAATCCGATATCATCAAGTTTCAATCCGGCATTTTTCAATGCAACAGGGACAGCAGCAATTGGACCGATTCCCATATACAACGGTTCTACTCCTGCAACACCGTATCCAACAAATCTGGCAAGAGGTTTTAAATTCAATTTTTTTACCATTTTTTCACTCATTACCAAAACAAACGCTGCGCCGTCGGATGTTTGCGAAGAATTACCGGCAGTAACCATTCCATTCATAGCAAATACGGGTCTTAATTTGCTCAATGCTTCAATAGTCGTATCGGGTCTTACTCCTTCGTCGGTATCCATTACAAATTCTTTTTCAACTTTCTTGCCGTCTTTCACAAATATCTCTTTAACATTTACCGGAACAATTTCATCTTTAAATCTGCCCGTTTCTATTGCCTTAGCTGCTTTCTTATGTGAATTGTATGCAAATTCATCACATTCTTCCCTTTTTATTCCGTATTTTTTTGCCACTTCTTCCGCCGTGATACCCATTCCCACCAATGCTTCCGGCATATCGTGAGCAACATCATAATTGGGAGCCAATCTGAAACCTGTCATCGGAACCATAGTCATACTTTCGGCACCGCCTGCAATATAGATATCGCCCATACCCGCATCGATTTTTGCTGCTGCCATAGCTATGGTTTCCAAGCCAGAACCGCAAAATCTGTTAACTGTAGTCCCCGGAATTTTAATCCCAAGAGCTTTGATTGAGATATTCCTTGCCATATTCAATCCTTGCTCTCCTTCCGGAAATGCACATCCAACCAATACATCTTCTATCATTTCAGGCTGAAGTTCCGGTGTATCTTCCATTATATATTTGATC
>JALVEG010000006.1 GCA_027031145.1 Saprospiraceae bacterium
GATTTGTGAATAATGCAATTACACAAAGTACAAACAATCCTTTTATTTTGTATTCCAAAAAGAAAATCAGCTATTTTGAGCTTACCAATGGTGTTACAATGGAGGGTTATATCAGAAGTTATGACAGTTACAAAGGTTTTATTGAAAAAATCAGGTTTATTGATAAGGATGGAAAAAAGCATATAATCAATGCTAAAGACATTAATCGTATGTTTCTTTATCCAAGTACAGTAAGCAAATTGATATTTACCTGCGAATTTATCAAAGAACCGACTTTCAATATTGAAGACGAAGCTAACATTGTGCTATCAAATGGTTATGTGATGTTTGAAAGTTCTGAAGTGTATTTAAAAGGGAAAAAAGGGAGAAAAAAGTATTTTCTTCTTCCTGTTTTAAATCCGTCCTATTCTGATAAAATAAAAATATTTCCGGACCCGGATGCTTATACCTATTCTAAAACAAAAATTGTTGGTGTTACTACTAAAAAGGTTTTGTCATCTTACTATGTTAAAAAAGGAGATCTACCCGCTTTTAAAATAACAAGATGGAATTATAAAAAAGTATACAAGGAACTTTATAAAGGTTGTAGTGAATTGGAAAACATGACTAAACCTCATTGGTCTGCATTCAAAGAACATATATTTCAATACTCTAAATGTAACGAAGAATTATAGTATATAATCCCGTATTTCAAAATCTTTAATTTTGAAATACGGGATGGCCATTTTTTAAAATAATTCCGGTGCTTCTACTTTTAATTTCCTTTCTCTTGTTACTTTTTTTTCAGTTTTCTCTTTCCCGTTTTTCGAGTTATTTTCAAAATCATTCAATTCTACTTTAAGATTACTGATAATAAACTCTTGTCTCATCGGAGTGTTTTTGCCCATATAATATGATAATAACTCTTCGATCTGAGTTGAACTTTGGAGGTTAACCGGACTTAATCTGATATCTTCTCCAATAAATCCACCAAATTCATCAGGAGATATTTCACCAAGACCTTTGAAACGCGTTATTTCAGCTTTGCCTCTCAATTTATTGATGGCATCTTGCTTTTCCTGTTCGGAATAACAATAATAGGTATCTTTTTTATCCCTGACCCTGAATAATGGTGTTTCTAGTATATAGAGATGATTATGCGTAACTAATTCAGGGAAAAACTGTAAGAAAAAGGTCAAAAGCAACAATCGAATATGCATACCGTCAACATCAGCATCAGTGGCAATAACAACTCGATTGTATCTTAATCCTTCCAACCCGTCTTCTATATTGAGAGCATGTTGCAAAAGATTAAATTCTTCATTTTGATACACGATTTTCTTTGTTAACCCGTATGAGTTCAAAGGTTTTCCACGTAAACTGAATACTGCCTGGGTTTGAACATTTCTTGCTTTGGTAATAGATCCGCTTGCAGAATCTCCTTCGGTGATAAAAATTGTCGTTTGTTCTTTGAGTTCCGGATCTTTTTTGGACATATTATAATGAATTCTGCAATCTCTAAGTTTTTTATTATGCAGATTTGCTACTTTGGCTTTTTTTCTTGCAATGCTTTTTATACCTGCAATTTCTTTTCTCTCTTTTTCTGATTGTTTGATTTTAGTCAAAATTGCTTTTGCAGTATCTTCGTGTCTGTGAAGATAATTATCCAATTCCTTTGAGATAAATCCTCCGACAAAAGATCTCATCGTAGGCCCGTCAGGTCCTGTATTTTGAGAACCGAGTTTTGTCTTGGTTTGGGATTCGAAAATAGGATCTTCGATTCTTACGCTGACAGCACCAATTACACCGGAGTGTATATCTCTTGAATCAAAGTTTTTATTATAAAAATCACGTATTGTTTTTACTATCGCTTCCCTGAAAGCACTTAAATGTGTTCCTCCCTGTGTTGTGAATTGACCGTTTACAAATGAATAATAATCATCGCCATAGCTGTTGGAATGTGTTAAAGCTACTTCAATATCTTCTCCTTTCAGGTAAATAATGGGGTATTTTATATTTTTTTCGTTTACTTTTTTACCAAGCAGATCGAGCAGACCGTCTTTGGAATACATCGTTTCATTATTGAATTTCAATTTCAGGCCTGAATTGAGATAAGCATAATTCCAAAGCATTTCACTGACATATTCATTTCTGAATTGATAATTTTTAAATATCGAACTATCAGGAATGAATTCTATCAAAGTACCATTTGGTTCATTACAGGAAATAATCTTACCGTTTTTAGTTATTTCTCCTTTTGAAAATTCAGCAGTTTTGCTTTTGCCTTCTCTGATGGATTTTACTTTAAAATATTCAGATAAAGCATTTACAGCTTTTGTTCCGACTCCATTTAATCCTACTGATTTTTTAAATGCTTTGGAATCATATTTACCTCCTGTATTTATTTTAGAAACACATTCCACAACTTTACCCAAAGGAATACCACGGCCATAATCTCTGATGGAAACCTTACCTTCTTTGATGGAGATTTCTATTTTCTTTCCATGTCCCATTACATATTCATCAATGGAATTATCTATTACTTCCTTTATCAAAATATATATCCCGTCATCTGCAGCTGTTCCATTTCCAAGTTTTCCAATATACATGCCCGGTCTTAAACGGATATGATCTTTCCAGTCCAGGGATACAATATTATCTTCATTATATTGAATATTACTCATTTATATCTGATTTAGTTTATAGTAACTACTCAGACAGGATTATTTTGATTGAAAAAAATGAATTTTTTCATTTCAAAAGCACACTGCTTAAGTAGTTATAACATAAATAAAACGTAAAGGTACAAAAACATATTATTATTTGCAATACTTTATAATCTATTTTGTGAAAAAGGATTATATATTTTGTGGTTTATTTTGTCTTGTTTTGTGTATAAAATAGTATAATTTTTTACAATTTTATATCATGCTTTTTTATATATTTTTTACCTTTGGAACTTAATAATTTTTTTATGCGTTGGCAAAATAGACAAAGAAGTAAAAATGTTGAAGACCATAGAGGTGGGAGAACAGTGAAAAGAGTAGGTGGTGGTATAGGTATAGGTGCTATTATATTAGCGATAATTGCATTTCTTCTTGGAGAAAATCCTTTGAATGTACTTCAACAGTTTCAAACGGAACCTGCAACACAGGTAACAACAACAAGAGACAAAAATGAAGATGTACTTGCTGATTTTGTAAGTGTCGTACTCAAAGAAACCGAGGATGTATGGACCAAATTATTTGCTGAAAATATGGGGGAAACTTATATTCCTCCTAAATTGGTTTTGTATTCGGGATATGATCAATCCGGTTGTGGTACTGCACAATCAGCTACAGGCCCATTTTATTGCCCTGCAGATCAGAAGATATATATTGACTTGAGTTTTTACAAGGATCTGCAAAAAAGATTTCATGCAACGGGTGATTTTGCAATGGCATACATTATAGCCCATGAGGTGGGGCATCATGTACAGAATCTGTTGGGAATTACTTATGAAGTTGAATCCCGTAGAAGAAAATTGGATCAAAAAGGCGCAAATGTACTGTCTGTCAGACTTGAATTGCAAGCGGATTTTCTTGCCGGTGTTTGGGCTCATTATGAACAAAAGATGCAAAATATTCTGGAAAAAGGTGATCTTGAAGAAGCTGTTAATGCTGCTGCAGCAGTTGGTGATGACAGAATTCAAATGCAGGCAAGAGGTTATGTAATACCGGACGCTTTTACTCATGGTACTTCCAGACAAAGAGTAAGATGGTTTCTGAAAGGATGGGAAACAGGAGATTTGTCTCAGGGAAATACTTTCGGTACGGATAAATTGTAAATTTATTTTTTTAATATAAAAATCAATTAAATAATGAATATACCAAATGATTTGAAATATACTAAAGATCATGAATGGATCAAAATTGAAGGTGATATCGGAACTGTTGGGATAACTGATTTTGCTCAGGCAGAATTGGGGGAAATCGTATATGTTGAAGTTGATACTGTCGGTGAAGAATTGTCAAGAGATGAAGTATTTGGAACGGTAGAAGCGGTCAAGACAACGTCTGATTTATTTGTTCCAATGTCAGGAGAGATATTGGAGTTTAATCAGGAATTGGATGAAGATGAAGGAGACAACCCGGGAGCAATAAATGAAGACCCTTATGGTAAGGGATGGATAGTCAAAATTAAATTGTCAGATCCCGGAGAAGCTGATGATCTGCTTGATGCTAAAGCTTATGAAGAATTAATTTCATAATTTTTTGTATTCATACAACCCTTTTGGTTATTGTTGCATCTAAGAGATAATTAAGAGGCACTACATATAAAAGTATAGTGATAGTAAGGTATTGTTATATCGCAATTTGGACTATTATAATAGTTGTTCTTTCTTTGTTACCGAAGAGCGCTGTTGATAGTGAAAGAATTAAATTGTTTGAAGGAGCTGATAAAATAGTACATTTTTTTATGTATTTTATTTTAATGGCTTTTTGGTATTTTGCAAGTAAAAAAATATTAAAAATAAAACGAAGAAGATTTATTATAGTCGGAATTGTTTTTAGTATTTTTTTAGGAATAATTTTGGAAATTTTACAAAATTATTTGGATATAGGAAGAAGTTTTGATACTTTTGACATTGTAGCAAATACAACAGGAGTGTTTTTTGTATTTTTAATTAATAAAAACTTTAAAGATGAATTTTGAATTCACAACAGTTCAGGCTTTACTTTTTATCATTTTAATTGCTATTCTGATAATTGCAATAATATTTGTGTTAAAGTATTTTCTGAATAGAAAGAGAGATTTAAAATCAATTTATAAGGATAAAAAACTGGCATCTCCACTTGTTGCCAGAAATAAATATCCTGAAGTTGATCCGTTTAAATTGCATAGATCGGTTTTATTATTTGGACTGGTTGCTTCTTTGGCTGTGGTATTCATTGTCTTTAACTGGACTACTTATGAGAAAAAAATGGATCTTTCCGGTTATGATCTCAATGTAGAGGAAGACTTTGAAATAGAACCACCAAGAACAGCCGAACCTCCGAAACCACCTCCACCTCCACCACCTCCTGTAATCGAAGAAGTTCCGGAAGAACAAATATTGGATGATGAGGAACAACCTGATTTTCAATCTCAGGATGTAGATGTGGATGATGTAGTCGAGGCACCACCGGAGGATACAACTCATGTGGCACCACCTCCACCACCTCCACCACCTCCACCAAAAGAGGAAGAGATCTTTCAGATAGTTGAGCAAATGCCAAGATTTCCCGGATGTGAGGATAAGTCGACCAAAGCGGAAAAAGAAAAGTGCTCGCAACAAAAATTGATGGAATATATTTATGCTAATCTGAAATATCCTTCAATTGCCAGAGAAAATGGTATAGAAGGAAGAGCCGTAATCAGGTTTGTTGTTGACAAAACCGGTAAGGTTTCCGATGTCAAAATTCTTAGAGATATCGGAGGAGGATGCGGTGAAGCAGCAGCAAAAGTTATAAAAAGCATGAATAACATGCCGAAAAAATGGGTTCCCGGACGGCAGGGAGGACGTAAAGTAAAAGTTTATTATACACTTCCTGTGATATTTAAATTGACAGGATAGTAGATGGTTTATATAGTGTTTGAAAATTTATAATTTTTAAGAGCCTTACCTAAAAAGTAAGGCTTTTTTTATATCGGAATTTTAAAGCTACAATATGAAATGTATCTGTTTAGAATACGCTAAAGCGCATTTTTGAGTGTATTTGTGTTGATTATTAGACACCCAAATTTATATGGAGAATTGAATTTAGTACTAAAAATAATTTTAGCTCAATACAACCATTTATCGAAAATATGCATCTGTTTATTAAATACAGTATGAAATATCACTGTATTGCCTTGATTGCAATCATATATTTTTATATTATTTAATTATCGATATGATATGTCGGTAAAGATTAACGTATGTATCTGTTCAAAACAGGTGCAATAAAAAATTATTGATATGAATTATGAATTTAATATTTCAGCTGTTTTTTACTTTTTAATATTGATAACCGGATTGATTTTCGGGTTAATACTAATATTTAAATATTTTATAAAAAGGAGTAACAAAAGTATATTTCAATACAGAAGTTCCTTTCTATTGCTTGGTTTTGTTGTTTCACTTGCTTTCGTATTTATTGTTTTTAATATCACAACTG
>JALVEG010000007.1 GCA_027031145.1 Saprospiraceae bacterium
TCTCATAATTTTTGTTTTTTGGTTATTCTCTTTAAACGTTTTAATATTGGATTTATTTTGTTCTTGGCGCACTAGATATAACATCATAGCCGCCTAACGTCAGGCTACGCTGCATATCATTATCCGTTATGATGGAATTTCTTCTACTGCTCGGAAATAACTCCATACATTAAATTATCTAAGAAATTGATTAAAAAAATAAAAATATGAAAAAAAACATACGATTTCTATTAGCTCTTATATTTTTTTACATTAATATCGTTTTTATATATTCGCAAAGAAATATTCCAACCCTTTCAAACAATTTAGAAGATA
Organism: Saprospiraceae bacterium; assembly: GCA_027031145.1. Classification (GTDB taxonomy): domain Bacteria; phylum Bacteroidota; class Bacteroidia; order Chitinophagales; family Saprospiraceae; genus JADJGA01. Next base: position 316 of record JALVEG010000007.1, read on the forward strand.
TTGTTTATGGAAAAGTATCCTCTATTTTGAAAAATAATCATTATGAACTGCCTGATAATTATTCTTATGAAGTAGTTAATGGAATTAGAATAGGGTCAAATCAAATTATTAGGCTCAGACTACACTATAAAAAAATCGAGATATTGAGAAGCGATATGGTTTTGATTTATAATAGAAATTCAGAGAAGTTTACATATGAAAAATATAATATAATAAAAGTTCCAAACACTTTAATTACCAGCCCGGCTATTAATCTTGAAACTGCGGTGAATTTAATTAAAAATGATTTTGTAAACAATAATTGCCAGATAAGCTTAAATAAAAAACAAAAACTATTTTATATTAAAAATAATGAGATTGTTCTGAGTTATTATCTATCTTTTAACTCAGATGAGTGTTTAGTAGATTATAATTACATTGTAGATGCATCTTCCGGAGTTATATTATCGAAAAATGCCAATCAAATTACGAATACACCCAACAATGCTAATATCAAAGCTAATCAAAGTAATAAGTGTATTAACCAATTTGTAAATACTAAAATCAATAGATCTCAGTGTTCTCCTACTGCTGGAATATTTCAACCGGATCCGACTGAAATGAAGAGAGATACTGTAGAAGTTGATGCTTTTGAGAAATATGGTATTACTTGCTTAGGAAAGTACGTATTTAAAACAACGCCAAATAAACCGGATTCTTTGTTTGTAGATTCGTATGCATATTATGCGGATAAATTGAAAACTTCAATTATATCTTTTATAGAAAACGAATTTCTCAATTGTAATCCGGAATCAGGAGACTTTACATTTCCTATAGATTCTCCACAGTACCGTGTTGTTGTTGCCTATAAACATTTAAATAAATACTTTGATTATTTATATAATGAAATAGGTGTTTCAAAATCATTGGAAAGTGATACAATCGGATTAGCTCCTGTACATTTTAATGCAAATTTAAAAGTATCTCAACCTTTTGTTGGATACGTAAGTAGTAGAAACGAGATTCTATTTTCTTATCAAGACATCAAATATTATAATGGTGCCAAAGTAAATTATGAACCATTGGCAAGTGATCTGTTTTGGATTTATGCTGCAGGAATTGATTATGTCTTAGATGTAATAAATTCTAATATTTCAAATAATGAAGGTATATTTGGAGGAGTTTTAGATTATTTCGCTCAATCATATAAATGGCAAGTTACAGGGAATTCTGATCCTAGTTGTTTTAATTATGGAGGAATGATATCACCAAATGATACACCTGAAAATGATGGAGTACTAATTTGGAAGAGGTTTACAGATGCTTTAAATTGTGAAGATCAAAAAAGATCTTATTTAAAAGTTCAATTATTATCATCATTTTTGATGCAAATACACAAAGAGTTTAGTCCGAAACAATCAGATAAATTGGTGTTATTAACATGCAGTGTAATCGATGAAGAAATAAATTCACAAGTGAAATTTGCAAAAGAACTTTTTAAAATAGCCAATAATTCATCAAATGATCTTGGATTTACCTGCGATGATTTAAAGAAACTGGAAAATATTATATTGAATTTTTATGGGCCGTGTGATGAAATGTTAAGCCTTGAAAATAAGAGTAATTTAGTTGATTATTGGATAAAAGATTCTGTTGATGATATTGGAGAAGAGCCAAATTTAAAGACAGGAGCTGTTATATGGGAAAGTCCTGATATATGGAATACGGATAATCCATCCGGGATCAATTTTTCAATTCCTAAATATGGTGAATCTAATTATATAAGAGTACGTGTTAGAAATAGGGGGAGTTGTATTAATGAAAATTCAAAACTTAGAGTTTATTGGGCAAAAACTGCAACTTCTTTAAATTGGCCATCAGATTGGACAAACAACCTGCCTTATGGGAATGAAATTACTACTGACAGTGGAGTCACTTTAGGTGATATAAAACCAAATGGTGATAGTATTTACACAATTAATTGGACAGACCGGGTTCCAAATCCAAATGATTTAGAAGAAGAAAATCTTCATATAAGTATTTATGCTAGAATAACAGAATCAAGTGATTCAAGTTCAGAGCACAGTTCTGTACATAATATTAACAATGATACAGAGTCTAAAGGACTATTTTCAACAATAGAAAATACAAGAAATTTTAATGGGATAGCTTGGAAAACCATTAATTTGATTGATGAGAATACAGTTCCTAATTATACAAATGATAGTATTATTAATTTAGGGAAAGTTTGGATTAAAAGCGATACAAATTCAACAAATACAATTAATTCAGTACCAATAAATATATTTATAAAAATTAATAATGGGTTAGATGAAAATGGAAATCCTAAACCTGATAATCCAAATTTAACAATTCAAGATTCAGCTTTCTTTGACAAAGTTGATCTATTTATTAGACCAAATGATGATTTATTAGAGCAAATTAACTTAAAAACGAATTTAAGTAAGCCTCATAGTACAAACTGGGAGCAAATCTTTGAGGATAGTTTTGGATATTCAGACATAATACTTGAACCTGGAAAGTATTATTATGTAGAACTTGGGTATAAGGCAAAATCAAATTTTGATAACTGTTCTTTTTCATTGATACAGGAAAGCAATCTATCTAGAGAAATGGGTGGGGCTAGTTTTATGATTTTTAATCCAAAGCCTAATTTAAATAGCAGAATTAATATAAAATCAAATCAGGTAACTATTTTTCCAAATCCGGCAAAATCAGGAAATACCATAACAATTATAAGTAAAAAGTATAATATTAAGAAAATTGAATTACTTTCTACGAATGGTAAAATAATAAAATCTATGAGGGGAGATTTTAACAGGGTTATTGAATTTAAGTTAAATTCGAATATCCCTAAGGGTATATATTGGTTGATTATTAAAATGGAGAAATATACTTACACAGAAAAAATAATAGTAAAATAAAATATAAATTTGCACACTCCCTTCCCTTGCCAAGGGAAAGGCTGGGGATTCACGTACACATTAATGAAAGGCAAAGAGAATGTGCTCACAGAAATTAATAAAGTATATGATGAACTAAATAAGCAAATGAAAAATCCACATAACAAGCCGTATAACGAGCATATCCGACTATCGTCAGGATACGCCGCATACGGCGAGACCGTTATGTGGGATAGTTCCCAATAACCATAAAAAAAGTAAGGGAATGGAATGGAAAGCCATCCCACACTGCGACAGAGATGTCTGCATCGCTACAATAGCAAGACACATCACAGTCACAGTTTTTGCAAAACCAAGGACAATATTCGAAAAAACAAATTAAATTACATTGCAAAACAACAATAAAAAAAAGCACATATTTAAAACAAAACTTTTTACAATGAAAAAACTTATCTGCATAGCATTTTCACTATTTATAATAAGCACTTTAGCTTTTTCCCAAGCTTATTTTCCTAATAGTATAACCTTTTCGAGCCAAAAGGAAATTGATGCTTTCCAAAGCAATTATCCTAGGTTTATTGAGATAGAAGGGGATATCATAATAGAGGAATCAAAAAATGGAGATATTACTAATCTGGATAGTTTGAAACAAATCAAATCTATTGGTGGACACCTGTTGATCTGGAATAATGATGCTTTGACTTCCCTTACGGGATTGGATAGTCTCATATCCATAGGAAAATCCCTTAGCATTGATAAAAATTCTTCTTTGACTTCACTTACTGGGCTAGACAATCTCAGTTCCATTAGTGGGTTCCTTTGTATTGGACATAATGCTTCTTTGATCTCACTTACAGGACTGGACAATCTCAGTTCCATTGGTGGACACCTTTTGGTTGAAAATAATGATGTTTTGACTTCACTTACGGGATTGGATAGTCTCATATCCATAGGGAAAAACCTTGAGATTGGACATAACAAAGATTTGGTCTCACTTTCGGGACTGGATAATCTTAGCTCTATTGGTGGATACCTAAAAATTTATAATAATGCTGTTTTGACTAGTTTGTCCGGTATTCAAAATATTGATCCAAATACAATAGAGACAATAATTTCTTGGAATGAAGATTTAGAGATTTACAATAACCCTAGCCTTTCTGAATGTGAAGTTCAAAGTATATGTGATTTTCTAGACTTGTTGGACAAAACTAAAGAAATTCACGATAATATGTCCGGATGTAATAGTGAAGAGGAAGTTCAAAATGTTTGTGATAAGACAGCAACTCATAATTTGGAATTAAACGAAATAAATATTTATCCAAACCCAGCAAAAGATGATTTCACAATAGATTTTAGCAATACCAAATTATCAAATGCTGAAATTAGCATATTTGACGTTTCGGGCAAGCAGCAATTAAATTTAGAAAAGAAAACAAGTGATAAAGTTCTAAACGTAGAATCAGAAGTTTTAAATGCAGGTCTATATATTATCAGAATCAAATCGGCTAAATTCGGAACATCATTTAGAAAAGTAATATTAAGTAAATAGCAACGCAAAAGACAGGCACATTGTCGCATCGCTCAATGCAAAACACAAAGCAAAATGCGACAAAGAGCCTGCCTTGCAAAGCTCAAAAAAACAGGCAGGTAATAAAATTACCCCACATAACACTAGATATAACATCATAGCCGCCTAACGTCAGGCTACGCTGCATATCATTATCCGTTATGTGGGATTCTCCAAATTCAGAAAATGGAATTAACGGATCAAGACGAAAAATTTGAGGAGAAGAGAAAAAAGATTGTCTTTTTAGGACAAAAAATAAACGCTATAACTATTCCAATATTTGATTGTAAATATCTGATATTTAGAATCTATAAAATTATAAATGGATGTATTCATTTTATAACACACTACATTTGATTTTTAATTTTTAAAAGGCAGTTATATTATTAACACAACTTTTCAAAACAAATGAAAAAGTGTTAAAAAATATTTTCAAATCTTTTTAATGAATTCCTTAATACTAAGCTTAAAGACAATTAATTAATTAAAACCTCTTTGAAATGAAAAACTCTCTCAGCTTTCTGGTATTTTTTTTATTTATTAATATTCACACTTATTCTCAATCTTGTTTTTCGGAAGGGTTGATTTTATTCACACAACAACAAATTGATAGTTTTTCTATCAAATATCCTAACTGTAAAGAAATTGAAAGCTATGTTGTTATTGAGGATTATAATTTTGTATCTGATAAAATAATTAATTTAAATGGTTTATCACAACTTACTTCAATTAAAGGAGGCTTATCCGTTTCAAAAATTGATTCTCTAACAAGTTTATCTGGATTAGAGAATATAACTTATATAGGTGAGAATCTAACTGTATCGAATAACAATTCTTTGATCAACTTAAAAGGGTTAGATAAACTGTCAACTATTGGTGGAAATTTAAGAATAACTTCTAATAATTCTTTATTAAGTTTCACTGGTTTAGAAGTATTAAAATCCATATATGGAAATTTGGATATTGAAAAAAATAATGCTCTTCTGACTTTTTTGGACTTAGATAATATATCTTCAATTGGGGGTTGGCTTAGAGTTATTGATAATGATCAAATATTAAATATCACTGGTTTCAATAAACTAGCTACTTTAAGTGCTATATATATTGAAGAGAATAATGAGCTAATTAATCTATCAGGACTAGAAAATATAACAAATACAGGAGCAATTAGTATAAAACACAATGATAAATTAACAAATTTATCAGGATTGAATAATTTATTAACCCAACTTGGCATTATTTACAAAAAAAACACAAAAATTCAGCTATTTTTCGGACTTTCTAAAACATAAATAATTGATAATCAATTGCAGTTGTTTTTTAATTGGTGTTTGTAGTGATGTACGG
>JALVEG010000008.1 GCA_027031145.1 Saprospiraceae bacterium
CACTTAAATAAATACTTTTATTTTGAATAAGTTCATTTTGAATTTTTTGGATAAATTCAATAACTCTGTCTTTTTCAATCTTTTCTTTTTCATAAGCTTTTTCAAGCCCAATGGTTACTTTCGCGGAAAATGTTTTCACTGTTTTTCTATTCATTTGGAATAGTAATTATATTTATTGAAATCTACTTATCAAAACAAGTTAATGTTCTTTTATTTGTTTTTATCGTGTAAATAGCACCTTCCTGATTTGTTTCTGGTTTTATTTTTACATCTTTCACCGGATTTGGTAATAGCAGTACATCTTTTTAATTCAGGAAATGCATCAAAACAATCTGTTCCTTTTTTTATTATTTTTACTTTAAATTGCACTCCTCTGAAATCAGAAAAAGAAGTTGTACCTGAAGATATATTACTTGGATTAAAATCATCATAATCTATATATCCGCCATTTGGAAAATACAATCTAACAAGTTTTTCATTTTTTACTTCTGCTGTCAGAGTATATGATGATTCTTTTAGTGTTCTGGGATTGTATCTTTCAACTTCTACACAATAAACTCCATCAGATATAGTCGATATATTACACGAAATTAATAAAAACAATATGAATGAAAAAATATATTTTAAATTCATTGAGTACAATTTATATTCAAAAGTAGTTATTTTTTTTTAAAATTCAATTATGTTTTGTTGAATAGGAACAAATCAAAACTTTTCATCAGAAATAAGTATTTCTGACCGCTGTAACTCGCCATATATGATGTTTTTTATTTTTTCGGGATTTCTTAAAATGAAACTCGCCTACGTTTCTATCGAAACTTCAAAATGTTTACAAATCTCGTTTAAAAAATCTTTTATTCATAATAGCTCTATCGGATCCTGTTTTTAAATACTTTTCAAAATTTATCGCCTGATATTTATCAGAAAAAGCGAAATACGTCTCCAGTTCGAGTGGTCTGCGATTTTTAGTAGCAGGAACAGATCCCCTTTTATGTCTTTCTAAACGATCAGATAAATTGTTGGTATATCCCGTGTATGGCTTATTATCACTACATCTTAAAATATAAACAAACCAAAATTGCTTTTCGTTTTTAAGCGGTCTTGACCGCTGTAACTCGCCATACATGATGTTTTTTATTTTTTCGGGATTTCTTAAAATGAAACTCGCCTACGTTTCTATCGAAACTTCGGCGAGTGAAAGCGGTCCGGACGGGACTCGAATATTTATTTTTTAATATTCTTTAATAGACTTTAAACTTGTATTTTTCAATGTTTTATAATATCTTTGCACTATTAAAGACTATTGTGAACTAATTAATTCGACCACCATAACGACCACTATTATGAATAAAGTAAATTTTAATTTAAAGAATCCTAATAAAGAAAGTTCATTAATTATTTTAGTTTTCAGGTACTCAAATAGAATTTATAAAGAGTCTATGAAAATAACAATCCCAGTAAAACATTGGAATAAAAAAAGACAACGAATTAGAGAAATCTCAGGTTATTTTGAATACCCGGGTTACAATGCAAAATTAGATTATATGGAAAGAACTGTTAAAAAAGCATTTAGTAACTTTCAAAGAAGAGACCAAATACCATCTATAAAAGAGTTAAAAGAAGAAATATATAATATTTTAGATATAAATAATTTAAAAAACTCCAAACATGATACAAATACTATAATAGGTTATATTGAAAATTTTATTCACGATGCAAAAGAAAATGAAAAATATACTAAAGGAACCTTGCAAGGTTATAATCAAATGCTAAAAGTAGTCAAAAGTTTGCCTAATAGTAGAACACTGGAATTTAAAGATTTAGATAATAGTATTCTTGATAGTATGACTTATATAATGGTAAATAAGTTTGATTATGGTATAAATCAAATAAATAAAATACAAAAAAAATTAATAACAGTTGTAAACCATGCTAAAATTGATGGATATTCTATAAATAGAGCTTTTTATTCTAAAGGTTGGAGAGTAAAAGCTAAAAGTATAAATAATAGTGGAGTGGCTTTTACCAAAGAAGAAATACATAAAATAAAAGAATTAAAACTTAATAAAAGGTTAGATAAAATAAGGGATATATTTTTACTAGGTATAAATGTTGGTCAAAGGTATAGTGATTTAAAATCATTGAATAAAGATAAAATTATAAATAAAGATGGAGTTGAATATTGGGATTTTGTGCAGCAAAAAACTAAAAAAAGAATTACAATTCCGGTAGATGAACAAAGTAAGAATATTTTAAATAAATACAATGGTTATCCTCCTTATGTATCTTCACAGATTTTTAATAAATATTTAAAAGAAATTTGTAAATTAGCAGAAATTAATGATGAAATAATAATTAGAAAAGAATACCCTAATAAGAAAACAAAAGAAGAAAGAAAAAAGAAATATGAAATTGTTTCATCTCATGATATGAGAAGAACTTTTGTTACTTTAGCACACAAAAAAGGTATACCGGCAGCGGTAATAATGAAAGTATCCGGGCATTCAAATTTAAAAACTTTTTCAGATTATTTGAAAATTGACTTAAAGAAAGAAATGCTTAATTTAACTAATTTATACTAATACTTATGTTTAATAATGATTACTTTAATATTAAATTTTATATGTTACCAAAAAGGTATTATGAAGAATATATTGTTTTTGATGAAGAAGAATATTCAATTACATCTAATAATATTAAAGAAACCCTTCATGATGAATTTCCTAAAAATATAATAGATTTATTAAAATATCTTTTATCAATCACATTTTTAAAACATATTTATCGAGAAGAAAATAATAAAATAATTCTATTTGAAAACATATCAAAATTATATTGTATTATTGAGGAGTACAATAACAACAAAGTTAATAAACTAGTTAAAAATATAGCTTTAAGGTATTTAGAAAGTTTTGCTCTTATATATATGAATAAAAGTATTCAAACAGAAATTTTACCAAATAAATATATTGAAATTCTTCCAAATTTTAAATTGCCAGCCATAAGCAGAAGTCGATGGAATAATCAAAAGAAAGGTGAAAATGGAATAGAAAAAACAATAATAGAAGAGAGTTATTGCTTCATAAAATCATATATGATAGACCCTCAAATATATATAAACAAAATTCAACTTTATCACAATTTATCATTTATAGGAATATTATATTCTTATAACTTTTGTATTAATAAAAGAGTAACGAAATTTCGAGATATTTTAAAAAATGTTTCTTCATCATATTTTTCAAATAATACTTCTAAAGACTTTGTTAAAAGTAGGTTTAAAATAATAATTTCTGATAGTCATAAAATAATTTCTATAAAAATATTTTTTAAATATATCCTCGAACAATTAGAAAAAGAATATGATTTAGATTATGATTCAAATTTTAGTTATAAACCCAATCATAAAATTTCACGAAAATTCTTTGAGTTAGTTTCACAATATATCATTCCCGATAAAGACGATATTGAACCAGATAGTTTTGAAAACATATTTGATATCACTGGAAGTTCAGATAATTTTGAAAATGAAGTTAAATATTTAATTAAAATATTGAACCAAGAAATTGATAATCTATAATATTGTATTTCAATAAATTATATTTTCACTATAGCATTCCGATAAAGTAATTCCTATTTTTTTGTCTACTTCGTTTTTTCGTTTTTTTCAAACAACGACTATATTGCTCTAACATTCAAGCGATTATGGTGGTTATTATTATAAAAGAATTTAAATTATGTATAAAATTTATGAAGAAATAAAAGAAATGATTTCCGTTGAAGTACAACAGTTAAAACGTGCTTTAAAAGAAGAATTAATTAATGAATGTAAAGAAGATAAATATTTAACACGAAAAGAAGCTGCTAAATATTTAAAAGTTTCATTAGCAACAATTGATAACTATGTAAAAAAGGGACTAAAAAAATATAAATTAGGCAGAAGTACCAGATTTTTAAAATCTGATATTGATTTATTTATTAAAAACTAAAATTTAGTATTATGAAAAAAATAACATTTTATACGCTGGAAATTTCCGATTCAGCAAAAGAAGAAATACGGGAAAAATATGGCAGAGGAAAAAAAGTATCTGAAAATATCATTAATCTATTGAATGATATACTAAATTCACATTTACAATTAGGAATTAAGTTATATGATTATGTACCTGTTCCTTCCAAAACATATAGAGCAAAAATAAAAGATGGTAACATCAAAATTACAGAACTTTTTGGTAAATATTTGGATGTTCGTGTTAATAGAGATGGAACAACTTTTAGAAAAAGTAGAACAAAAAAAAGAAAGCTTACAAAAGAAAAAATAATAATACACGGAATACCAAAACATTATCGTTTCAAACCGGAGTTTTTTAGAAAACACGGTATAAAAATTATTAAAAATGAAAAAAACATTCAAGATATAACAAAAGAAAATCTTATAATAACTCCAAAAAATAAATTAGAAAATTTTACGATTAAAAACTTAGAAAAAATAGAGTTATCAATAGATTTAGATTCATTAAAAGAACAAGAAATTGAAAAAGTATTCAGACCCGCTGCATTGGATAAATTTAATTCAAATATTAGAATTACTGAAAATAAAGTAATAGGATTTAATAAATCAACTGAATATGATTTAACTTTTGATAAAAAGGATTTAAAACTTTATGAACATTTTGAATCCAAAATTGGTGCATATAGAATTTTTAATAGTCTAAATATTTTTAAAAACAAAAAAAAGGATGCAAAACAAAGTGATTTTAATCATAGATTACACCACACTTTATTAGAATTACCAAAAGAAAGTCTTAGATTTCTAAGAGTTGATGGAGAACCATTATGTGAAATAGATATGAAAAACAGTCAGCCAAATTTATTATTAAATTTATTGGTATATAATAAACCAAAAATACCGGCAACACATTATAATTTATTAAAAGAATATAATATTATTTTACAACAAATTACAGATAAACATAAAAAAGTTATCACTTCTTTTAAAAATAGCCACCGATATAAAAAACTATTAGCAGCAGCACACAATGGAAAATTTTATGAATATATTCAAGAAATTACAGAATTGGTTAACAATAGAGAAGAGGCAAAACTAATAGTAATGCTTATTCTTTTCTCAGGGTTTAATTCATTTAATAAATATACAACAAAATGGAAAGATTTATTTCCTCGTTTATTTTTCTTCATAAGAGAATTTAAAAAGGGTGCATATGCACATATTATGGACAAAGACCCGATTTTTGTTCCAAAATATATAAGAAATAAAAAAAATGAATATGAGGCATCAACCAGTGTATTACCAGTAATATTACAAAAAGTAGAAGCATTTATCTTTCTTGATAACATATTTTCTTATTTACTTAAAAAAGATTTATATGCATTACCGAAACATGACTCAATTGTATGTAAGCAAAGTGATTTTAAAACTATATATAATATCATTATAAAAATTTTAAATACTTTATTAGGAATAAATAAATATAAGTTATCTTATAGTAAATACAATAATAATAATATAAATAATAATAATATAGCGGCCTAATAATATATAATTATTTAAGTATCCACCCCAATATATACATACATATATTTATTATTATTATTTTTAAAAAACCATCCCCTCCATCTCATCATTAATCCCCCTCTTTATATATAATATACAATTATTTATTATTATTATTATTATTAAGGAGGGGTTCCGCGAATTCGCGGCTTAATCACCACGATTAGTTGCTAAGTTATAAACAACTGAATAACAGGACATTATATTCACCCTGTGATTAATGCAATAAGATACTTAAATTTGCTTTAAAAATATATGGCATAGCTATCTATTGCAGTGTTGTGAAACGCTCTAAAATGGCCCTTAAAATCACTTAGGCGGGAAATTTAGTGTTGGTTTTGTACTTATATTAAATGAATACCTATTTGTTAAACAAGCAATTTAAAATTAATTGGAATCATTTAACATTTTCGTTTTATCAGTTACCTTTATAATACATAAGCAGTTCCCCTAAAACAGACACTTTTTTAACAAGAAATTAAACCTATAAATTTATAATTTTGATAGCTTAAAAACTTAGATTAAAATAAGGA
>JALVEG010000009.1 GCA_027031145.1 Saprospiraceae bacterium
AACTCCTTAATGGTTAAAAAAATAAAATAAATATTATAAAAAAAATGAAGAAAATACTTATCATAATTTGTTTAATTCCGGTGATGCTTACCGGTCAAAGTACACGAGATACATTCGATTCAAAATTTTTCGGGTTTGACTTTTGGTCATCCAATCCGGCTTTTTGGAGCGAAATTTATACACAGATGCAAGCGGACTCTTTCCCATTCGACTTGGTGGGAAGCGATGCGATCAATTGGCATAAAATAGAACCCAATCCTCCCCAAAATGGAGTTCACCAATACAATTGGGAAGCATTGGACGTATATATGTATTACACCCAAGAGGCAGGAAAAGTATTGGAACTTGGCATCAGACCGGCAAGCAATTGGGGTACTGTGGTCAAAGCGGAAGATATAGACAATTGGGCATTGGGAATGAGTCCTCTTTTACCCGATGAGCAATCCGATACACTTCATTGGGGCATGACAGCAAAACAAGCCTGGTATGAATTTATTTATAACCTTGTAGAAAGATATAACAACGACAATGATGAATCAGATGCCCCTTGGCTGAACAGTGCGCTAATAAATACCATTATAATTGGAAATGAACCGGAAGCACCCTCTCACTTTTTTTCCTATGGCGGTAGTATGCAAGCACTACATGAAATGCTAAAAATAACAAAAAGAGCTATCGATGATGCCGGAGGTGATGTGATTTTAGCAAGAGGTAAAAGCAATTCCGGCAGATTGTTTGATGATAGTCCGGATATGGCTACAATAATGCAGCGAGGCGGATATTATTTGGACTCTTTGATGGTAGATTTTGAACTTGGAGGAGATGATTATGATGTTTTTGCTATCAATTACAACGATCACTACACACAATTACCGGGATTTGTGGACTGGTTGAAAAAAGAGATGAATAAAAGAGGATTTGAAAAGCCGTTTATTGTCGGTGATGCAAGAACGACTTTATGCCCGCGAGACAATTTTTATAACGGTGACGACCATATTTTACCTCCGGTTTATTCCCGTGGATTTATGCAAATAATGGAAAATCCCGGTGATCCCCTATATGAAAACACCAAAGACATACTTCAAAGAGATGAGACAATGCAAAGCATAAAGAAAATCATAATGGCTGCTTACACCGGACAGCAACATATATCCTTGCAGCCCGTTTATTCCAATCTTGTCTCTTCCGAACCTATGGAAAACAGAAAATATATGTGGTACTATTCCGGATTCTTTGATCCTTATGTATATGAAGAATATGATCTGGCAGCAGCAAGAGAACCCGTTTATTGGGCTATGAAACAATTGGCAAATCAGCTAATAGGAAGTGACAGGGAAGTCGAAAGGATATCTTTGGGAGAAAATGATTATGTTTTCAGATTCAATAAGAATGGTGATTCATTTTTTATTGCCTGGCACGAAGATAATACTGCCATTGACAGCACTACCGGATTAAGAAAAAGAAATCAAAACAGCATTATCAATTTACAACAATACATTACGGAATCCAATGTAAGAATAAGTCATTTTACGGAAATAACCAATGAAAACGGGCTACCGGTAAAAATTCCCGATACGGATATGAATACACAAAATATATCTATTAATGAATTTCCCGTGCTGATTTTTCCTAATAACAACACTTCAACCTCAAAGTCTGAAACGGGAGATATAAACATAAAAGTCTATCCCAATCCATTTTCAGATTATTTTATTTTAGAAATGGAAAACAATTCCAAAACCACCTTTAAGCTAATAGATTCTACGGGTAAAACCGTGAAATCTGGTGTTTTTGACAGTGACAGAATAAAGATTATTACAGGAAATTTGCAAGAAGGAATTTACTTTTTGGAAATAAAGACGGAGGAAAAGGTTTTTGTGAAAAAGATAGTGCGGTTGTGAAAAAATCATATAAAAACATCAGGTCAGGTCTCTAATTTGGTAAGTTTGAATATTAATAGTAATTTTGCCGTCAAATGGTAAAACAAAGCATTATATATCTTATTTTATTTCTCCTGGCTCTTGGAAATATTTCATTAGCTCAAAATACTAATCCATTTGAAATAACAAACAGAAAGGAAGCAAAAACAACTGATACCAAAGTTGATAATGCAATAAAAGAAGATTTTGAAGCAAAATCTCAAAAAGCTGAAAATCAAATTGAAGAAGAAAATCCATTTGAAATAAATAAAGTAAATAAGCAAATAATAAAGGAAAACACCCCTGTTCAAGAGTCCGAAAAAAAAGAGGGAAAGAAAGAGGTTTTAAACCATGCATTGGATGATTATAAAGAAGATCAAACTAATAATTCATCATTTATAAATTGGACATTTTTATTTGCACTCGTATTTATAGCTATTTTATTGAGTATAAACAGGTCACTGATATTAAAAACATTTAAATCGATATGGTATTATAATTTAACCAATATATTATTCCGCAATTTTGTAAGCAGAGAGTATATTTATTATTTGTTTTTATACATAAATTTTGTTCTCAATTTTTCAATATTCATTTATTTGTTATTGAATATATATTTACACCTTTCCGGGTTTCAATTATATACTTTTATATTTTTTGGTGTAATGATGATCTATTTTTTCAAGCATTTATTTATATATATTTTTGAATTGATCTTTCCTTCGTTAAAAAGCATTTTAATATACAATTTTACCGTGCTTTTATTCAATATTTCACTTGGGGTATTTTTATTGCCTTTGAATTTATTGATTGCATATAGTTTTGATTCTTTGTCGGTTATTTTCGTGTATTTTACAGTGGTTGTTATTGTATTTAGCTATATTTTAAGGCTTTTCAGAGGCTTTCTAATCACATATAATTACTTTAATATTAGTATTGTTCATTTTTTTTTATACCTTTGCACTTTTGAAATTTTACCCTTGTTTGTTTTATATAAAATAATAGTTGATATTTTATAAAAAGGGATTTGATTTTTTTAAAAAAGTGAAGCTATGGCTATAGAAAAAAGTACAGCCAAAAACAGACAAATACCGGTTAATTCCATTTTGATTTCACAACCAGAACCGACATCCCATCGTTCTCCTTTTTATGAATTGGAGAAAAAATGGAAAATTAAACTTGATTGGCGGCCTTTTATTGACGTCGTGGCTGTTGATGATAAAGAATTTCGAAAAAACAAAATAAACATAGAAGATTTTACTGCAATAATTATGACAAGCAAAAATGCAGTTGATTTTTTCTTTCAAAAATGTGAAGATCTAAAGATCAACATGTCAACTCAAACAAAATATTATTGCAATACGGAAACTATAGCAAATTATCTGCAAAAATATACTGTTTACAGAAAAAGAAAAATATTTTACGGAGCTAAACATCTTGAAGATATATTGCCTGCATTTGAAAAATTCAAAGAGGGTGAAAAATTTCTTCTCCCAACATCAAATTTAGGAAGTAAAAAAGTAGTAGATTTCCTGAATAAAAACAATATAGAATTTACGGAACTTATGATGTTCAAGACAATAGCCTCCGATCTGTCAGATCTTAGCGATATCACTTATGATATGTTGGTGTTTTTTAATCCGTTAGGTATTAAATCTCTCTATGAAAATTTTCCAGATTTCAAACAAAATAAGACCAGAATTGCAGTTTTCGGACAACACACTAAAAAAGAGGCGGAAAAACACAATCTGATAATTGATATTTTGGCACCTACAAAAGAAACACCTTCTATTGTTACAGCTATTGATAATTATCTTACTATTGCTAATAAATAAAATAGTATCTACCGGAGTTGTTACAAAAAAAAGATGAATTAAAATAGTTTTTTTATTAGCTTTGCATCTCAAAATAATAAACTATGTCACAAAACGCATTTGATAAGGCAAAAGAATTGTTGGAAGAAATAAAAAATTTCATCATTTCCAATGAAGAAGAACTAGAATCTTTCAGAAAAAAATTCGTGGGTTCCAAAAATATAATTAAACCTCTTTTTAGTGAGATAAAAAATATTCCAAATGAGCAAAAACGTGAATTCGGACAATTTTTGAATCAGTTGAAGCAGGAAGCCGAATCAAAATTTAATATCGAAAAAGAAAAGATAGAGGACCAAACATCTTCAGCCAAATCCGATGATATAGACCTTACAAAACCTGCCGATCCGATCCGATTGGGAGCCAGGCATCCTATATCAATCGTAAATAACAGAATAATTGAGATATTTGAGAAATTGGGTTTTACCGTTGCAGAAGACAGGGAAATAGAAGATGACTGGCACAATTTTACTGCGATGAATACACCCGAAGATCATCCTGCCAGAGACATGCAGGACACCTTTTATCTTAAGGATTCGGTTGAAAGGCTGCTTCGTACCCATACTTCTTCCGTTCAGTCCAGAGTGATGACATCGACTAAGCCACCTATTAGAATTATAGCTCCGGGAAGAGTATATCGAAATGAAACGATTTCAGCCCGGTCCCATGCACAATTTCATCAGGTGGAAGGATTGTATATTGATGAAGGAGTTTCTTTTGCCGATCTGAAACAAACATTGTTGTATTTCGCTCAGGAAATGTACGGAAAAGATACAAAAATCAGACTTCGTCCCAGTTATTTTCCTTTTACGGAACCAAGTGCGGAAATGGATGTTTACTGGGGTTTGAATGATGAAATAGATTACAGAATTACCAAAGGGACAGGATGGCTTGAGATCCTGGGTTGCGGAATGGTAGACCCTAATGTTCTTGAAAATTGTGGTATTGATTCGGAAAAATATACCGGTTTTGCTTTTGGTATGGGAATTGAAAGACAAGCGATGTTGCTTCATCGTATTGATGATATCAGAGCTTTCTTTGAAAATGATATAAGATTTTTAGAGCAATTCAAATCTGTATTTTAGATAATAAACATTAATAAGAAAAAAGGCTATCTCATTTGAGACAGCCTTTTTTTAAGGATATAATCCGTATTACTTCTTCTTCTCTTCACTCATTTTCTTAGCCATTATTATAGCATTATACGCATTTGCCATTTTTCCCGACTTGCTTAAATTTGGAAATTTATCAAGTTTTGGAGGTCCGTCGTAACCGTCTTCTTCTGGCAATATAACCTCGATTTGAGGAGAAAGCCCTGAATCCATAATTATATGTTTAACTTCAGAAGCGGTAAGTTCAGGAAACCTTGATCTTATCAATGCTGCAACACCAGCTACATCAGGAGACGCCATTGAAGTTCCCTGTAAATGCATATATTTATTGAATGGAACAGTAGCATAAATTTTCATTCCCGGCGAAAATATATCTACGGTGTTTTTACCGTAATTGCTAAAAGGCGCTATCATATCAGCTCCATAATTGGGACCAACGGCACCAACATTTAAAAAGTTATCAACAAATTCCACACCGGGTTGATCTCCGTCGTTTGGATAACTCATATCATCACCGTAGTTATCCATATTTTTTCCTTCATTTCCTACACCGTTTACTATCAAAACATCATGATCAGCTGCGTATTTTATAGCATCCCAAACCCAATCTTTATGAGGAGAATAATATTTCCCGAAACTTGTATTGATAACCTTTGCTCCATTATCTACAGCATATCTGAATGCCAAAGCAATATCTTTGTCATATTCGTCTCCATCGGGAACCGCTCTAACAGGCATTAATAATACATGATCAGCGACACCGTTTCCTCCTTTACCGTTATTTCTGACAGCAGCGATTATTCCTCCGACATGAGTAGCATGCAATTCCTGCTCATCCGGGGGAATTACATTTGGATTACCATAATCTCTGTCATTAAAATCATCAGGATCATCACCCTGGATCCTTGCATGGAAATCTACATTCAGATTGTATTTCAATTGTCCGTCAACATAATGCTCAAATCTCTTGATATAATCGGGATTCAAACCTCTTAAGAACAAAGATTTTGCCTGATTGACATTTTCATCATCTGTCTTAATTCCGGCTACAGCTTCTTCGGTCAGTTTGTCTGTTTTGAGATAATCTTTCAATGTTTTAAACATTGGTTCTGTCATCATTTTCAAACCGGATAATCTTTCTTCCAAAGGCTTTATATCTTCTATTTTTTTTGCTAACTCTTTCTCAGCTCTTTGA
>JALVEG010000010.1 GCA_027031145.1 Saprospiraceae bacterium
CAAATCAAATATTGATGTAGCAAGAAGAGTCCTGTCTCCATCATTACCGATTAATCCGGGAATAGTAAAATTCAAAACAAAATTGACAAAGAATTTTGCTAAAATGGTACTGGCTAATAGTATTACCTTGACACCGGGAACACTTAGTATTGATATAGTTGACGATACTTTTTATATCCATTGGATCGATGTAAAAACCACTGATCCTGAACAAGCATACAAAGAAATTGCAGAACCATTTGAAAAGATATTATTAAAAATATTTTAACATGAACTATATAATTTATTTCTCTCTTTCGATAATGATCCTCGGACTTATTTTATCCGCGATCAGATTCATTAAAGGCCCGACAGCCGGAGACAGAACAGTTGCACTGGATACTATGACTATTATAGGTGTATCCGGAATTGTTTTGACTTCATATTTATTTAACAGATATATTTATTTGGATGTAGCATTGGTATATGGAGTACTGGGATTTATCGGAGTTATTGTTATTGCAAGATATTTAGAAAAAGCATTATGAGTATATTAGAAATTATAGGAGGAATACTAATTGTAATAGGAAGTTTATTCCTATTCTTAGGAGCATTGGGAATTTACAGAATGCCCGATGTTTTCAACAGATTACAGGCAGGAACCAAAGCCACTACACTCGGAGCTATGTCTTTGATACTTGGTGTTGGTTTTCTGATGCCGGGTTGGATTTTGAAAATATTGATAATAATTATTTTCATAGCTTATTCTAATCCAATAAGCTCTCATGCCTTGGCAAGAGCTATGCATTTGAGAAAAAGATTCATGTATTTCAAAAATGAAGAAATAGATGCTTATAAAGAAATTGATGAAAATAATAAACAGGTAAAATGATATATTTAATACTTACATTTATTTTATTATTGTTGATGATCGGTGCTGCAATTTATGCTATCTGGCAAAAAGATTTGCTTTATGCAGTAATAGCCTCCGGAATTATAAGTTTGTTACTATCCATAATGTTTGTGTTATTACAGGCACCTGACGTGGCATTAACAGAAGCAGCTATCGGAGTAGCTTTAACAACAATTATTTTTATTATCGCCATTAGAAATACCGTAAGGTTTGAAGATGAGCATGATAAAAAGATCAAGAAAGAGAAACAATTAAAATCTGCGGAACAATGAAAAAAGCAATAATATTAATATCATTAACGATTCTTGGAGTATATCTTATCGATATATTCACAGGAATTGGTTTTGGTACTCAGCATTTTGCTTCAGGAGTAAAAGATGCATATCTTATTGGAAGCAAAGAAACACTTAGAGTATCAAATGTAGTCACAAGTATCGTAGTGAATTTCAGGGGATTTGATACACTTGGAGAAGTGACTGTTTTGTTCCTTGCTTCGATGGCACTGGGAGGAATATTGTACAAAAAAAGGCACGATGTCGGCGAAAGATCTGTTTTGTTCCCTTCTACAAGAATAGTTATGTCAGGAGCAAAATTGCTTTTTCCCTCAATAGTCTTACTTGGTGCTTATGTATTCATTCATGGTCATTTGTCACCCGGTGGAGGATTTCAGGGAGGTACGATAATAGCTACCGGATTTTTGCTGATGCTTATCACATACAGAAATTACTCTGTAAGTCATAACAGATTATCCTGGGTAGAATCATTGGCAGGAGTACTCTTTATCAGTTTGGGATTAGCCGGATATTTTGTTCATGACAGTTTTCTTGCAAATGTCTTTCCTGAAGGAAAACTCAATGACTTATTCAGTGGAGGAGTAATAGGAATAATCTATGTAGCAGTCGGTTTTAAAGTAGCTGCTGAATTGACCGGAATCATTTACACAATATTACACGAAAAAGATTAAAAAATGGAAAAGTATTTGGAAATATTAAATTATGCCATATATGGAGCTGCAATCTTATTGTTGCTTATCGGATTATATGGCGCATTGACAAAAAAGTCATTGATAAAAATAGTCTTGGGGCTTTCCATTATGGATTCCGGTGTACATTTATTGATGATATCCATTGGTTATTTAAAAAATGGTACCGCTCCGATTTTTTCGCCGGGACATGAAAATGAATTAGCCAAAATGGTTGATCCCGTACCTCAGGCATTGGTACTTACAGCAATAGTCATCGGTTTTGGTGTTACCGCTGTTGCTTTGGCATTAGTCATCAGACTATATAAACACCATAATACTTTAAGGATTGATGAAATAAAGAATTTAAAATGGTAGGAACACCTGTATTATTTATAGTAATTCCATTATTAGCGGCATTTATAATTCCGCTTACAGGAATGGT
The DNA here is from genome assembly GCA_027031145.1 of Saprospiraceae bacterium. Classification (GTDB taxonomy): domain Bacteria; phylum Bacteroidota; class Bacteroidia; order Chitinophagales; family Saprospiraceae; genus JADJGA01. The sequence continues at coordinate 2,299 of JALVEG010000010.1, forward strand.
TTGGAAGAACTCGGTGAGAATTATTCCCGGCATAGTATTATCCTATATGCTTATATTATCTATATCCTTGTTGTGGCATATCACAGAAACAGGAACCGTAATAGAAGTTATTGCCGGATGGAAACCACCAATAGGAATAAACCTTGTATTTAGTCCATTTTCAGGGTTCTTTGCAACATTAATGATATTTTTAGGTCTTTTGGTCTGGGTTTACAGCTACAAATTCAAGAGAAATATCGATTCAGAACCTGCATTGAAATATTTTATCCTACTGATGTTACTTGTAACAGGATCTGTAGGAATCGTACTGACAGGTGATATTTTCAACATGTTCGTATTTATTGAAATAGTAGGTATTTCAGGATATGGTTTGACTTCTTTTTACACCAGGCGTGATAGTGCTGAAGCAGCATTCAAATATCTCTTTATGGGATCCATAGCTTCCACTTTCTTATTATTGGCCATAATGATCGTTTATTCACAGTTGGGTACTTTAAATATTGCTGAAATAGCCGATAAAATGCCTATGATGTCAAATAAGCTAAAAGTAATTTCTCTTATCTTTTTCATGTTGGCAATAGGTGTTGAAGCAGAAATGTTCCCTCTCAACGGATGGGCTCCCGATGTATATACTCAGGCCCCCGGACCTATCGGAGCAGCATTTGCCGGTATTGTTGCCAAAGCTGCAACTTATGCGACAATAAGAGTAATGTTTACAATGTATGACCTATCAGGAGCAATGGACTTCCTGATTGTAATGGGTATTCTTACCTTTATAGTAGCTGAAACTACAGCATTGCGTCAGGACAGGCTAAAGAGGATGCTTGCATATTCCAGTATAGGACAAATGGGATTGGTTATGGTCGCATTTGGTATAGGAACCAAAGAAGGTATTTTTGCTGCACTCTTCCTGATATTCAACCATGCTATCATCAAAGGATTGTTATTCTTTTCAGGAAGCTATTTGGTTTACACTAAAAAAGAAAAACACATCAGTGATGTAAACGGGATGGGCAAATATTTACCGATCACTTCCGTATTGTTTACAATTGGAGCATTTGCTATTATCGGATTGCCTCCTTTTTCAGGATTTTGGGGCAAATTGGCAATTCTTACTGCAGCAGCTGACAGTAAGATGGTAGCTTTGATAGCAATTATATTGAGCGTAAGCGTACTTGAGGCTGTTTATTATTTAAGAGTAGTCAACAGAATTTATTTTTTCCCTAAAAAGGAAAGTATGGAAACACAAAAACCGACTATCAATGCTTTAATAGCAATGATAAGTTTGGGAATCATTATATTGGTTATTGGTTTTTATCCGGATCTGATCACAGGATTTATTGACAGGGCTGCCGCGGATCTGATGGATAAAACCGGTTATATTAAAGATATATTGACGATAAATAATTAAGATAAAGAATCATGGATATAATAAATATAATATTATTAGTTTTTCTGGCGGGAGCATTATTGACTGCTTTTGCAGGGAAAGTATCATCGATAGTTCAGGATACATTATTTCTGATAACAATTATTGTTCCGGCAATATTATTTTTCTTAAATATCAATATAAATTCTGAAACAGTCATCAGTTTAAGCAAAATCCAATTAACATTCGGATTAACTCCCTTGAGTTTGTTTTTTGCTTTTATTGTTTTCGGCCTGGCTATTTTAGCCGGCTTTTATGCCGTAGGCCAAATGCAGGGAAAGAAAAGAAAAGGATATTTATATTTTAATTTCTTACTCAGCATCGCTGCAATGTTTGGAATTTTGGTAAGTAAAGATCTTGTTTCATTTTTTATTTTTTGGGAAATAATGACATGGTCTTCTTATTTGCTTGTAATATATAATGGAAAAAATGTTCAACAGATCGGAATCAAATATTTCGTAATGAGTGCCATTGGAGCTTATGCTATGTTAATGGCAATTGTTATCGTTCATTCTCTGACAGGCAGTTTTTTGATTTCAGATATGATCGACGGTTTTGCTGATATGTCAGCAGGGATGAAATTATTGATCCCGATATTGTTACTGACAGGATTTGGTGTTAAAGCCGCATTAATGCCATTGCATATCTGGGCGCCAGATGCCTACAGCAATGCTCCGATGTCATACACATCTGTTTTTTCAGGAGCATTATCAAAAATGGGTATTTACGGAATGGTTATCGTTTTCATGACATTGATAACAAAATTGCCTCAGGAATCATTGATCAGGGATATAATCGCATGGCTCGGAGCTATTACCGCTGCTATATCCACTCTTTGGGCGATCAAGCAGGATGATGCAAAAAGACTGCTTGCTTATTCTTCTATCGGACAACTCGGATATATAGTTGTCGGAGTAGCAATAGGAACACCGCTTGCAATGTTGGCGGGATTATTTTTAGCATTTATGCACGGGGTTTTCAAATCAACATTGTTCATGGTGGTCGGAGCTGTTGAAAAACAAACAGGCACTTCCAATTTAAAAGAAGTTACAGGTTTGATTAGAAAAATGCCTTGGACATTTCTCGCTGCTCTGATTTCCATTATTGCTTTAGCCGGTATTCCTCCATTAGGTGGTTTTGTCGGAAAATGGATGCTTTATGAATCACTAATCACCAGCAATCATTATCTGCTTGTGACTTTGGTATTCTTTTCCAGTACTGCTGCATTTTTGTATTGTTACAAATTCCTGTTTGGATTTTTCCTCGGTCAGGAAGAAAAAGAATGGGCACATGTCAAAGAAGCACCTGCTATAATGGTTGTACCGATGTTGATATTATCAGCAATTTCTGTTGTTTTAGGTACATTTCCCCAATTGATATTAAAACCGATAAATTCAGCGTTGGCATTTTACGGAATGCCTGATACATACAATAATCTTTGGAAAGAATCTATGATCTTTAATAAATGGGGAGATCAGGTAGCATTGACCCCTATAGTTTATGGAATTGCAATTGTATTTGTGATCTTTGCTGTATTCTTGTTTTTCAAAAACAGAAAGACTTCAAGATATGTAACAACAAAAGATATCAGTACATCAGGTGAAGTTCCAAAAGAATATGAAAACCTGACTTTCAAGGAAAATTTCTTCCAGCCGTTTTTAAGAGCAGTTGAACCTGCTATGAGAAGACAGATGGACAAATATATGCTTGCATTTGCAAAAGGATTGGAAGATCTATTTGATTTCACAAGACGTATATACAATGGAAACGGGCAGACTTATGCTATTTACGCCCTTTTATTTGTGATTTTACTCTTGTTATTAAGTAATAATTTATTCAGTTAAACCAATAAATAAATGGAAAGTTTATTGATGAACATATTAGGAGCTGTTACGACATTTTTACTGGCATTTACAGTTGGAATGACCTATGGTGGATTAAGAAGAAAAATAGTAGCCAGAGTTCAAAACAGATATGGTCCTCCTTTTTATCAGAATTTTATTGATGCTTTTAAGCTCTATTCAAAAAGTACAGCTATACATCACGGTGCAATGCATTTTCTAGGACCTGCATTTATAATGGTATCATCAGTTGTATCTCTAATGTTTATTCCGGTATTGACAAATAATCAGTGGTTCCCTAACCTCAATTTTCAGGGAGATCTGATATTTCTAATATACATTATGGTTTTTGGTCCTTTGGGAATGGCATTGGGAGCAGGACAAACAGGTAACCCTAACTCAGCAATCGGAGTAACAAGGGGATTGAGTCAAATGGTAGGATTTGAGATACCATGGGTAATGGCATTAGTAGCTTTGATGGTGCAATACAAGACAACATCTATCACAGGACTAATGGAAG
>JALVEG010000011.1 GCA_027031145.1 Saprospiraceae bacterium
CACATCAAATTTGAAATTGATTCTTTTTGTCATCTTTTGACTTTTTCACAAGTGATTGATACTAAGGCATCAAATCATTGCAAAAAAATCAAAATCTAAACAAAAATTATCAGAATTTCAAAAATTGTCTGTTTTCGGGCAGACACTAAATAACAAAAATTTAGAATAGTTACAGAATAGTCATTGACAGAAAAATATTATAAAATAACCCGGACCGGCTTTTGCTGTTCCGGGTTTTTTATTCAAAATGATTCTGTCTGAGTAGATACCAAAATATTATTAATGAAGAACAGGGATTTAGAATTGTTAAGTATTGTCAGTAAATCAAACGGAGTCTCTATCGATACCCGATCTTTGAAAAAAGGAGAAGTTTTTTTTGCCTTAAAAGGAGATAACTTTGACGGGAATATATTTGTGAAAAAAGCTCTTGAGAAAGGAGCTGCAATGGTTGTTGCTTCTGATACTTCATTTTTGTCTTTTCCACAGGTGACAGTTATCAAAGATACTCTGAAAACTTTGCAAAATATAGCTAAACTCCATCGTGATAAACTAAATATTCCGGTTATCGGTTTGACGGGTACAAATGGTAAAACTACGACTAAAGAATTATTGTGCAGCATTCTCTCTTCACAGAACAATATATCATGTACAAAAGGGAACTTTAATAACCATATAGGGGTTCCTCTTACATTGTTAAAAATTAAAGAAGAACACCAACTTGCTGTTGTGGAAATGGGTGCAGGTAATATCGGTGAAATTGATTTTTTATGCAAATTGGCTGATCCGACTCACGGTTTGATCACCAGTATCGGTATTGCTCATATAGAAGGGTTTGGGTCATTGCAAAATATTATTAACACCAAACTGGAATTGTATCAATATCTCAAGGCAAATTCAGGTGTATTTTTCTATAATTCGGAGATAAAGGAAATGGAAGATTATATGGGGGATTACGAAAGACTAATGAGATTTTCTGCAGCAAGTATGAAGGGGAAAAATATCTCTAAAATTGTTTTGAATAAATCATTTCCTTTTTTGACTGTTAGTTTGCATACAAAAAACGGTGAAATAGTGAAAGTGAAAACAAATTTGTATGGAGAATATAATTTTATAAATATAGTCAATGCTGTAAAAGTCTCGGATTATTTTGATATTTCCATTGAGAATATTAAAAAGGGATTGGAAAATTATAATCCTGAAAATAACAGATCTCAATTAGTAAATTGGAATAGCAATGAATTGATTATGGATGCCTATAATGCTAATCCGACATCGATGAAATTGGCTTTGGAGACTTTTGAGAATGTAAAATCAAATAAAAATAAATATCTTGTTTTGGGCGATATGCTTGAACTGGGAGATGTAAGTCTGCCTGAGCATAGGGGAATACTCATGCAACTTAAAAACAAAAACTTCTTCACAAAGAGTATTTTTATTGGAAATGAATTTCAAAAAGCAAGAGAAAATATCAACGATTTGGATAAATCAATGATCTTTGTGGAAAATGCAAAAGAAGCAAAAAAAATATTAGACATGCTTCAAATAAGAAATTCAATGATACTTGTTAAAGCATCCAGAGGAATTAGAGCTGAAACAATATTTGAATAATATCTGTATTTGATTTATCCCAAATTAACTTTCATATGTCGTATAAATATTTGAAAATTAAAATGGAATTTATGCGTCATTTGAGAGTTAAATTGGTATTATTCCTTGATCTGAGTATTAAAAACTTAATTCATTGAAAATTCTGTTGGATAATTCATTTCTCGTAGCTTTATTATAATCATCTTCGCTACATGCTATATGATAAGAAGTATTGTCTTCAGGATTTGGAATTTCAACCCACCATCTTCCTGTTTTTTTGCTTTGGATAAAACTTAATGACAAATTATAATCACTCAAATCTACAACAATTGAGATCATTGAATTTCTATCTGAAATGTTTTCCATCACTTGTTGATCCACTCCTTCTATATAATACCATATCAGTTGACTGATCATCATGGCTCCCTGACTATGAAAATCATATTTCGGTTCATAACCGATGAAATTCATAATATTGTATTTGTTGTTCAATCCGGTATATTTCATTATCTGGCAAGCTTCTTCAGATGTCAATCCGCTGGGAGTGGTGTTTTTTATTCCGGGAACTTCTGAATATCTTATACTGTCCATATTAAATAACAGTGTGTCGATATTTCTTAAAACAGGTTCGATATCCTGATAATTGTTGCGATATTTACCCAATCTTATTGAATTATTAAATTTTTTATTATTTAGTTTTTCAGGATTCAACAAATGGGTTTGATATGCTATCAGTCCGGCTTTTGATATATTGGGAGAATTTAGAATTTGTTCCTGAATATTTTTATTAAAAAAAATATCTCCGGATTTTTCTACAAAAGCGATATTTGAAATCTTTTGTTCCATTGTCTTCAATTGCAATTCAAATGTATCAATATTGGATCCTAATATCAATAAATTTGAATTTTCCGAATCGAATTGCTTCAATGCCTGAATAATGAATTCAGGGCTGGTATTTCTGATATTTCCCAAATCCGTCAAAGCAATATTTTGAAAAGGGAATGAAGTTTTATATAGCTCTTTTCTTATCGAATCGGATATTATTTGATCCAGCCCAATTAATACAATACTGTTTTCGATAGATACATAGCTTTCAGCACCCTTTTGAATTTGATATCCGAGGGAAAATTTATTTTCAAACTCTTCGAAAAATATATCAGAATCTTTAAACCAGTTATTCATTTCTTTATTTTATTAATTATAATAAATACATCAAAGTACAAAAGTAAAATTATAAATCCAATTTTGCTAAGTATCCATTTATTTTTTGCATAAAGCATTATTATCTTAAAAAATATGCCATAATCTGTAACTTCCAATGGCTATGTTTTTAATCCAAATGTTATTTGCAAGTGTAATAATACACATTAAATATATAAATATCTATAAAAATATTGAAAATATTGCATTATATATTAAAAAAAAGCTTAATATTTTTGGATTCTAATAAAAATGGTTATAAATTTGCACGTGAAATAAAGGTTTTAAACTAAGAAACTAAAAACATACCCTATGAGACTTAAATTATTTATGTCAATGTTGGCTATATTAATTTCATTTTATAGCTATGGTCAAAGCAAGTATAATACTGAATTAAAAAAAGAAGTTCTTGTTGCAGATAAAGTAAAGTACAAAGATACCTATACTTCTCCCGTTATCAATGACAAAATGACTTCAAATCCACGTCAGAATAAAAAATGGAGAAAAGGACTGTATAAATATCCGTCAAAACCCAGAGATGCATGGGAGCTGGGTTTGCATGGTGGTTATTTTTTCTTAAACGGAGATGTGGATGCATTACATCCTTTATCCGGTTTTGGAATGGGTATTCATTTACGAAAGGCACTTCATTATATTTTTTCTATGAGACTTGATTTGTTTTACGGTCAGACTTATGGTTTGGACCCGCAACCATGGAATGATGCTTTAACTCCTGAAAGACATTTTGGAGGTATTTTTGATAAATATGTTGATAATAAATCGAATTGGTATCCCGCCTACAAGTTGGAATATGTTGAAGCTTCACTGGAGGGAGTGTTGAATCTAGGTAATGTTCTATTTCATAAAGAAAGAAACAAATGGAATTTAATAGCATTTTTAGGATTAACTTTAAATTCTAATCAGACTATGTTGGATCTTTATGATGTCAATGGTAAAATATACGATGTTACCAGCGTAGATATTATTACGGGAGCAGGGGATGTCAGACAAAGAAGGATAGAAAGACTTAAAAAGCTTAAAGAAATTTATGATGGTAAATATGAAACTAAAGCTTATAAAAAACGATATGTATTTAGGGTCTCAGATAAATATCTTGTTCATACTGCCGTTGTGGGTGGAGTTGGTATATACAGGAAAATAAATAAGAGAATAAATGTGGGTTTGGAGCATCAGGTTATGATCAATGATAATGATTATCTGGACGGGATGAAATACAGAACAGCAACAGACCAATCCAACGAGTCAGATGTTTTGCATTATACAAATATTAGATTGGCTATAAATCTGTCAAATTTCAAGAAAAAAACCGAACCGTTATACTGGATGAATCCTATGGAAAATGTCTTTAATGATATTGCAATGTTGAAGCAAAGACCTGTTTTGGATCTTACGGATAGTGATGGTGACGGAGTGATTGATATGATAGATATGGAGCAGGATAGTCCGGCTGGTTGTCCGGTTGATACACGTGGTATCACATTGGATTCAGATGGTGACGGATTAGCAGATTGCAAAGACAAAGAGCCTTTTTCACCACCTGGTTATGAAGTGGATGAATCCGGAATAGCACAGATACCTGATGAAAAGAAATGTTGTGTTACAAAAGAAGATGTAAAGAAAATGTTTGAAGAAAGCATGTCGGGTGGGGGAATTCGTACATCTTCAGGAGTTAATGGTGACTCGGGTATAACATATACAGTAGGAGGAATTGCAGATTGGTTTTTGCCAATGATCCATTTTGATCTCGATAAATACAATATTAAAAATGAATATTATGGTCAGTTGAAGCATGTCGCTACTGTGATGAAAAGATATCCGAATCTATGTATAACCGCTTTCGGAGCAACAGATGTTAGAAATTCGGCTGAATATAATGAATTGCTTTCATACAACAGAGCCAAAGCGGCAATTGACTTTTTGGTTAATAATTATGGAATTGACCGAAGCAGATTTAAGTTGATGTACGGAGGTGAAAAATCTCCTTTGGTACCTGATCTTCCTGATTCAAAACAAATAAACAAAGAGGTTGCTATGGGACATTATATGAATAGAAGGGTTGAATTTAGAGTTTGCCTGCCTGATGATTATGATATGCCGCGACCTTCAGGTGTATTTAAAACAGGAAAAAAGTCAGGTAAATCAAAAAAAGGTTTAAATATGAAAGGAAATAAAAATACAGGGTTTTAATGGTAAATAATTGATTTTTCAGAAAAGGGTTGAGCGATCAACCCTTTTTTGTTTCAGTCACTTTGATATATTATAAAAGTATTATATATTTGAACTTTAGTTTTTTCACATTGTTTTTAAATTGTATTTGATATTGGGGAAAATGGTAACTACTCAGGTAGGGTGCTTTTCAATCAAAATGACTCTACCTGAGTAGTTGCGAAAAATGAATTAATAAATGATATTATCATCAAAAATACTTAACGAGGCAGTAGAGTCAATTGCTGCATTACCCGGAATAGGAAGGAAAACTGCTTTGAGAATAGTGCTGCATCTCATTAATGGAAATATGGATATAGGTGAGAATTTGGCAGATAAAATATCTGAATTAAAGAATATAAAGTTTTGTAAAAAATGCAATAATATTTCAGATGATGATATCTGCGACATTTGCAAAGCGCATAACAGGGATCAAAGTACTATCTGTATTGTGGAAAATATCCGTGATCTTATTGCCATTGAAAATACTCAGCAATATAATGGCTTGTATCATGTTCTTGGAGGATTGATATCACCACTTGACGGGATAGCTCCTGAAGACCTGCAAATACAGGGCTTGGTTGACAGGTTAAAAGAAAATGAAGATATTACCGAACTGATAATGGCACTTAGTCCGACAGTAGAAGGTGAAACCACTATTTATTATCTGACAAATATTGTTTCCGACGATATTAAAGTTTCTCTTATTTCCAGAGGAATATCTTTTGGAGGTGAACTTGAATATGCAGATGAGTTTACTTTGGGGAGATCTATTTTGACCAGAATACCTTATAATTCGGAAATCAAATAATTCTTATGATTGATGTTTCCATCATAATAGTAAATTACAATGTCAGATATTTTCTTGAACAATGTCTTATTTCCGTTTACAAATCCGTTAAAAATTTAAATGTTGAGATCTTTGTTGTAGATAACGATTCCGTTGATAATTCGGTTGAAGTTGTTAAAAACAAATTTCCCGATGTCAAATTGATTGACAACAAGCAAAATCTGGGTTTTGCCAAAGCAAATAACCAGGCGCTGAAAATAGC
>JALVEG010000012.1 GCA_027031145.1 Saprospiraceae bacterium
GGTGCAACATCAACTTTATGCAACAATGCCTAAATATGTTCTCAGAATGGCAGGCGAGAGTGCTTCACCTTCCTGGTATGCGAATGTTAATCCGTTGGTTGTGGTTTTGACAGTTACATGGGTTACTCGAATAATGGCGAGCAAAACACCGTTATTCTCAATGACGATAGGTATGTTTATTATGCCGGTTTCGGCTTTGGTAATGGCGATGGGAAACTGGTTTCATGATATGAGTGAAATAGATCTTGGAATTATGAGTATGCATCCTATTGCATTTATGATGGTGTTGGGTATTGTACTTCAGGCGTTAGCCGAATCATTTATTTCTCCTAGATTTTTAGAATTCTTTTCACTCCAAGCACCAAAAGGGGAGGAAGGTCTTTATCTTGGATTCAGTCATTTGCATTCTTTTATTTCTTCTGTGTTGGGATTTGGATTATCCGGATATTTATTGAGTAAATACTGTCCCGATCCAAGATTGTATGATTCACATGAGGCTTGGGAAGCTGCTTCGGTACATGCACATTATATCTGGTATTATTTTGTGGGTATTGCGCTGGTTTCTGCTTTTTCTCTGATAATTTATGGTATGGTCATAAAAAAACTTGATGCAGCAAAAGCCAAACCTGTCACTTAAACTTTGAATAATCTATTGATAATGTAATATTGTAATCAGGTAATTTCGTATAAGGTATTATAGATCTGAAATTCAATTTTTCTTTCGCTTTTAACAGGTCTACTGGCTTGAATTTTTCCAAATCTGTTCCTATCAGCGAACTAATTATCTTATCCTCTCTATCCAAAAAGTATTGCAAATCATATTTTGGTTTTATATTTTTTCGCTTAGCATCTACTAAATACAGTTTATAATAAAACTTAGCACGCTTTTTCTTCCTTGATTTCAATTTTTTTATCAGTTTGGGATAGTTTTTATTCATTTTCTGAAAACGAGGTATTGTTACCGTCAATACAACATTATTTTTCTTTTTAACTCTTCCTCTTTTGAAATCCTCTTCGGTTATAGCCTTTACTTTTTTATTTTGTTCAATCTTTGTCTTCACAATAAGGCTAAAATCCATTCCGAAAAAACTTTCACGATCTTTAATATATTTTTCTGCTAAAGAATTATTTGCGTTTATTATATTTTCAGCTTCAAAAGTATGATCAAGTAATGCAGCATAGTTTTTCTTATAATCACTAACATCTACTTGTTCCAATTGAGGAACCGTTAAATAATAAGCAGTCCTTTTGGAATAAATATTATTCATTTTATCCCAATATGAATAATAAGAAAAGGAAGGAGGATTAAAACTAATTACCGGATTATCACATTTTGTTCCGTTTAATTCAAAATCATCAAAAGGTTCTTTCAATTTGAATTTAATAACAAAAGGATCTTTACCGATAACTATCTTGGCATTATTAAGTTTTTCTGTTTTACTTGGAAAAATACTTGTCCTAAAATATATTGGTTTGTAAAATGTCGTGATGTTTTTCAAATCGCTTTTATTTACATTAAATTCTAAAACCCTGAATAAATTGTAATAATTGTTTTTTACCAGTTCCTGAATAGACGCGTTATTAAAACTTTTAGAGTAATTTCCTTTTATCAAAGGTCGCAACGCCAATTGCAATTTATATATTTCTCCTCTTTTCAAAAAATCATGTGGTAAAGAGAAAGTAAATGTTTTTGTAAAAAATTTGTATCTCACATCAACTATTTTATAATCTCCTGCTGTATTTGTAAATAAAACAACCAAGACAGAGTCTTCTCGATAAAACCTCCAATCAAAATCACCGCCAATTTTTAAAAAACCAAAGTCCGAATTTTCCTTTTCTTCATTGATATGAACATTATATTGTCCGTCATAAGGGTAGCTCGCTTCAATATAAGGCTTCTTTCTTTCCTTATAATTATAATCCTCATCGCAGACAGAAATTACATTAATATCTCTATCTATATTTTTCTTTGATATTTTTGAAAATTTTATATTCTTTGTTGCATCTTCAACTATATTATAAGCTATTATTCTTTTTAACGTCAGATCTGACATTGAATCTCCCGAAGATAAAATATCATTGTACAACTCTTCAACATCAACGGAATCCAGTTTATTTAAAATACTTTTTGATATACTGAGTTTAAGATCCAAATGAAAAAGTTCCACATGAGTATTCTCCAATAAAACCACTTTTTTATCTCTGTCAGGAAATATTGGAAACATAGGTTTTGGAACTTTAACAAAATAAGCAGACATTCCCTCATTGAAATATTTAAGATCCGGACCAATTATAAATTCTTCATCAAAACCTTTCTCTTTGATGACTTTAAGCATTATTTCCCTTTTAACATCACATTCTTTAGACAAATTGGCGATACTGTCTCGTGCTTCAGCTTTTAATTCATTAATTATTTTTTCTATTCTATCCTCTGTTACTTTCTGTGCAGAAGAAATATTTAAGGAAAATAACAGGATAAATAAAACGCCTATATTTTTTATATTCATATACATATCTTGATCTTCAATCATCACAAATATAACGATTTGATAAAGATATAAAAAAAGTTATAGCAAAAAACAGATGAATCTATTTTTAATTTGATTATTCTTATTAAATTTATCTTTTTATTGATCATAACAATTTATTTAAATCTATGAATTTATTTTTTAAAATATTATTTTCCCTTATCACATCTTATGTTATGGGTTATTGTCAGGAATGGGTTGTCCCTCTTGAAATAATAAACGGCGATATATATGTAAAAGCCCAAAATCAAAAAGAAACGATAATATTTAAAAGAAGAGAAAATATCATCCTTATTTCAGAAAATAAGGAAATACAAATAAATAATATTGAATCATTAAAACCTTTTAAAGAAGGAAAATATTTAGCCAAAAAAAGCAATCAGTGGGGACTTTATGATATTAACAAACAAGACTTTATCATTCCTGCTGTATATGATAGTATAACTCCTTTAAGTGGAATTAATGCGTTTATTGTTGAAAAATATGGAGGTACTGCCACAGTTGACATCAATAATAATATCATTTCACCTTATTCAATACATAACAAAACCGGTTTAATTAAATTACCGGACGGGCATTATGCCTATAGCTATAACTGGAGAAAAAAATGGCTTTTCTTCCCTGAAGATTTACCATTTACCAATAATAACAAACCTGAGCGTATTGTAGTATTTAAAAATCATAATAAGTTGATTAAATATTTTGATTCTGATCAATGGAATTTATTTGACAAAAATAATTCACTGATAAAAAAAATAAGCTATTCGGTGAAAATTGATAAAATATATCGAAACTTTTGCATTGTAAAAGAAAACGAACTGTATGGCGCCATGGACTTCAACGGAAATATAATCGTCCCTATCATAAAAAAGACAAAAAAATGTCCTGAAATAACTTTTTTAATTAAATACGACAGACTAAAATGGAAAAGTTTTAGAAAAATATTAAAATACAATATTTTCAATCAAAATTTTGAAAATTATTCATACATCACGGAAAGCTTTTATAGAGTCAAAAAAGATAGTACTTGGTTTGTTTATGATGCCAAAACAGGAAAATTTTTAGTAAACAATATCAAATCGGCTACACAAACGAAAAATAGACTGATTATTACAAAAAAAGACAGTTGTTTTTTATATGATAAAAATGGTAATTATATAAAATCCATATTCGGAAAATTTTACAGAATTTTATCTTATGACAGATTTACAGTCAAAAGAGGTGATAAAACAATGCTAATAGATAAATCGGGAAATATTTTTTATAGCTTTACCACTGGTGATTTTAAAATCTATAGAATTAGTTCATATTTTATTATAATAAAAAAAGGACGTAAACCTTACAAATATTTTGATACCGATAATAATGAAATTGATCCTGAAAAAATAGATTTTGAAATAAAAAATAGAATAGGTGATAATTTTATTATTCAAAAAAATGATAAATACGGAATTATCGATAAAAAACTTAAAAAAATAGTTCCGGCAATCTATGATAATATCACTAAAAAAACAGATAAATTAGTTCTTGTAAAATTAAACGATAAAAAAGGTTTAATCAGAATAATTAAATAGTGGCTACTCAGGCAGGATGCTTTAGAAGTGAAAAAAATTTCTGTCTGAGTAATTACAAATAATGATTAATGGATAATTAACAACAAACATCAGATGTTATGATTGAAGATCAAAATATAGAGTTTAAAAGTCTGTGGAAAGATGATTATATGAAATCACTTTGTGCTTTTGCCAATGCACAAGGAGGTACTTTATTTGTTGGTTTGGATGATAATGGAGAAGTTACCGGTATTGCCAACGCTTTCTTTCGTGCAGGATATATAGAAGTGTGGGGACGCGGAACAATTAACATAGTGAATTACTGCATAAATGCCGGTTTGCCCGAACCCGATTTTAATTTCAGTGCTGGACTGACAGTACTTTTTAAGAAAGAAAATAAGTCGTATGAAGAACTGGCAAGTATGGACATTGAAAGGACTACCCGAAAAACTTTGGAGAAAACTACCCAGAAAACTACCCAGAAAACTACCCAGAAAACTACCCAGAAAATTTTAAATTTTATTAAGAAAAATCCTTATATAACAAGAAAAGAACTTGCCTTAAAAATAGATAGTATTACAGAAGATGGTATCAAATATCATCTTTCTAAACTCAAAAAAATGGGAATATTAAAACGCATCGGTCCCGATAAAGGCGGACACTGGGAGGTAATTGATAATGGTTAATGGTTAAATAACAACTGACAATTAAATTTACCCTAACTACCCAGACAGGATGCTTTTGAAAAAAAAAACAACTACAAATAATTGCTCTGCTTTCAGAAAAGCCCTGCAATCTGATCCTCACTTACAAAAACTTACCCCAGACTTCCTACTTCCTTCTCTACCTCTTCCAATATCTCACATGATTTGACCAATTCCTTCATCGTATTATGATCATTGTACAATGGCCTGTCCACTTCGAGGAAATCCACATGTTTACGAATGATGTCATGAGCTTTTTGAACTCCTATACCGAAACTGTATTCCTCTTTTCTGAAATCCAACGCCTGAGCCGCTACCATAAATTCGATACCTAAAATACCATAAGCATTATCGAGTATTTGGAAATTCTTTATCGCCGTATTCATCCCCATTGAAACAAAATCCTCCTGATCTGCCGCTGCCGGAATTGACTGGATCGAAGCAGGAGTTGATAATATTTTTTGTTCCACTATCTGCATATCGGCAGTGTATTGACTTAGCATCATTCCTGACATTAATCCGGGATTTTTTGACAGAAACGGAGGCAAACCTACACTCAAAGCCGGATTGTTCAATCTGTTCATCCTTCTCTCGGAAATAATACTTACCATCGTGATAACCTGACCAGCCATTTCCATGGGAACAGAAACCGGTGTCCCCTGAAAATTAGCTCCTGATAAAGCAAGATCCAATTCAGGAAAGAAAACCGGATTGTCCCCAACTCCGTTAAGTTCTATCTCCACCTGTGACTTAGCCCATCTTAGAGCATCATGAGCACTACCTATAACCTGAGGAGTCGAACGCATTGAATATGCATCCTGTACTTTACATGCAACTTTCCCTTCTTTGAGATCTCCTCCCGACACACATTTGTTTATAGCATTAGCGCTTCGTATGGCACCGGCAAATCCTCTGGCTTCATGCAATAGACTTGTATATGGTTTCATATTGGCTTTCAGTGCTTCAAGTGACATAGCAGCTGCTATTTCCGCTTGTTTCAGCCATCTGTTTGCATCATAAAGAAATATGGCACTCATTGCTGTCAATACATTTGAACCGTTAATAATAGCAAGACCGTCACGAGCTTTTAATCCCGGGACGGTAATTCCTGCTTTATCCATTGCTTCTTTACCATCAAGTAACTCTCCTCTGTAAAACGCTTTACCTTCTCCCATCATCAGCAATGCAATTTGTGACATAGGCGCAAGATCACCGCTTGCTCCGACAGAACCCTTTCTGCAAACAAAAGGTGTCACTCCTTTATTCAGCATATCA
>JALVEG010000013.1 GCA_027031145.1 Saprospiraceae bacterium
ATTACAAAAATTTTGGGCAGAAAACGACTTTTCAGTTGGGATTGTATCTGATGGGAGAGTTACTGGATATTGCAGATGATACGGATCGATTTTCAAAAAAAATAAAAAGGCCTGAATTTGAGATCAGAAAGAAACGATTCAAAGGAAGAAGACTGTATGGAAGATTTTTATTGACAGGCAAAAAGAATAGCGAGGAATATCTTTTGGTAGATGAAGAGAATCCCAGTGAGGAATTGGTCATGAGAACTGATAATCTTGATGTTTTCAGAAATTCTTTGGAGTATATAAATAAAAAAGTGGAAGATAATGATCTGCCATTGACCATTGGTTTGGTTTATATCGATATAGATTCTTTCGATACATTATTGCCACAGGTATTGGTACTTCAACCTGATTTTCTTGTCGATGTTACTTCCATTGCTGAATGTTTTAAACATACCGGTGGAGATGCAAGATATTATTTATTGAATAAATTTTTACCAAAACCCAAAAACAAATATATTACCATCGGAAATACTGTAAATTTCTTCCTTGATGAGTTGATGAGCAATAGTGAATTGGAATTTAATGATCTGGTATTTGATATTTTTCATATTGATCCTGTGATGTATGCTTTGATGGAAGATAAGGAAGTAAAAGATATAGTTTCAAGTCTCAGAGTGCATTTTGACAATTTGAAAAGGGTAGTGAATGAGGATTTTAAAAATGTCTATATAGATACTGCAAATTGTATATTGGAACCCAGTTTTTATTCTCCTGTTTTTGGTATCCAGGGAAGACTGGATATTTATTATCAGAAAGAAAATTCAAATGAAGCTGCTATTGTTGAATTGAAGTCGGGAAAATTGTTCAGGGCAAATACCTATGGATTGAACACCAATCATTATACACAGACCCTTTTGTATGAGATGATGATAAAATCGGTTTTTAATTTCAAAGTAAAACCCGTAAATTATATCTTATATTCGGTTTTAGAGAGTAATAATATCAGATTTGCACCATCTATTTCAGCACAGCAAAAAGAAGCCATTTCTGTCAGGAATGATATTATAGCCATTGAAGAAGAAATAATAAATTCAAGAGATAATATAGATTTTTATAAAAAAATAAATATCGATAATTTTCCTACAGCAGATGGTTTTCTCAAAAGGGATATTGAGAAGTTGCAGTTGTTACTTAAAAATATGAATGAAACGGAATTGATGTATTTTAGTCATTTCGCTTCATTTATAGCAAGGGAACACAGATTGGCAAAGATCGGATATTCAAGAGGGGAAAGAAGTGTAGGGCAATCTGCTTTATGGTTGCTGAATGATAAAGAGAAAGAAGAGCAATTCTCAATTTTAAAAGATCTTGAGATAAAAGAGAATTTTAGTGATAAAGCCAATTCTTTGTTGATCTTAAAACCGACTGATAGTACCAATGAACTGGCAAATTTCAGGAAAGGAGATATTGTTTTGCTTTATCCTACAGGAACAAAAAACAATAATAAAATTGAAAGTCAGGTTTTTAAGTCCACAATTATTGATCTGAATAGTAAGGAGATCAAACTTAAACTCAGAAATAAGATTTATAATAATTCTTTGTTTGAAAAATATGATCATTGGAATATCGAACATGATTTTCTGGATAGTGGTTTTTCTAAAATGTATCGAAGTCTTTTGAAATTCTTTGAAGAAGATGAAGGAAAACGAAAACTGATCCTTGGTTTGAAAGCGCCACAAGTATCCGGTAGTGAAAACAGTATTTTTAGAGCAGAAGAATTGACAGACAATCAAAACGATATGGTCAGTGAAATAATCAATTCAAAGGATTATTTTCTGCTTTGGGGTCCTCCCGGTACGGGAAAAACCAGCAAGATAATTAAACAAACTGTTAGAGAGTTGTATGAAAAAGGAGAAAATATAATGCTTCTGGCATATACTAACAGGGCGGTTGATGAATTGTGTGAAGCAGTTGAAAGTATTTCTCCTGCCATGAAAAATAAGTATATCAGAATCGGTTCGCGTTTTTCTTCCGGCAAGGATTATGTCGATAATTTATTTGACAATAAGGTGAGGGATATTAAGTCCAGAGTTGAATTAAACCAATTGATTGAAAAACACAAGATCTTTATTGCAACAGTAAGTTCTCTGCAAGGGAAAGAAGAATTGTTTTTGATCAAAAAGTTCAATACTTTAATCGTGGATGAAGCATCCCAGTTATTGGAACCGATGTTGGTGTCTATTTTGCCAAAATTTGACAGATTTGTACTTGTGGGAGATCACAGACAACTTCCGGCAGTGGTGATCCAAAATGGAAATAATGTAATTGTTGAGAATGATGATTTGAAGGAAACAGGCTTAAATGATCTTAGCAGTTCCTTGTTTGAACGTTTGTTTCAGCAGGCAATCGACAAAGGCTGGGATCATGCTTACGGTATGTTGAGAGAGCAGGGCAGGATGCATCAGGATATTATGCAATTTGCCAATGAAAATTTTTATTCCGGTAAACTTGAAGTGATAAAGTCCATTGACAGACTAACTGCAAAGAGAAATTTGAAAACGGAGAATGATTTTCAAAAGGAATTGCTTAAAAGCAGAATGATTTTTATTCCAACGGAAGTAGATGATGAACAAATATTATCCAAAGTAAACAAATACGAAGCGAAGAAAGTTAGTGATATCGTTTTGGAATTGTTGAAGATATTTGAATTAAACAATATTGAGTTGACAGATAAGTCTATTGGTATTATCACAACTTTCAGGGCGCAGATTGCCAGGATTAAAAATGAACTTGAAAAAGCAGGGGTAGATATTACAAACATCAGTGTTGATACTGTCGAAAGGTATCAGGGCAGTGCAAGGGATATAATTATTTATTCCATGAGTGTCAATTCCGTTTCAAGATTCAGGCAAATAGTATCTGTTGATAAAAACGGTATTGACAGAAAATTAAATGTGGTTATTACCAGAGCAAAGGAACAGTTTATTTTATTGGGAAATGAAGATATTATTTCTACCGATGAACTGTATTCAAAATTAGTTAGTGCTTGTAGTATTTGTAATTTATAAATAAAAAAAAGTTGAGACCTGCGTTCAGGCTCAACTTTTAAGTCAAAATTTGTATTATGAATTAACTATTTCCTAAATTAAAGGAGGTTTTTCACTCCTTAAAATCATTCAAATAATTAGATCTTTGGTTTTCTTTTTCCAAAATCTTTATTGAATGATTTTCTTGTTCCTGATACCAAAGTTTTCCTGGTATATAAGTCCCTTGTTTCTTTTAGGAATGACTTTGGTCTGATTCCGTTAAAATAAGGTGCCGGAAAAAATTCTGATTGTCTCATACTCAATTTTTTTATTAAATTATTTTAAATTATTTTTAAAGTAAAACCGAATAATATTTTGCAAAAGTATAATTAAATTCTAATAAAAACAAATAAATTTTATAAAAATTTAAAAAACAGTATAAAATATTGTTCAATTTGTATCGATATAACGTAATTATATTATAAAAAGTTTCATTTTTATTAAAAAAAAACATTTATTTTATGAAAAATGTCGGCAGTATACATAAGGGTGTTAAAGTTAGGAATTATTGAAGAATGAGGGTGGGGATAATTTACTGTTTTGATAAATGAATGTCTCTGACTTAGCTTCTTCAAATCAAAAATCTCCAATCGTTAACCCCGTAGGATATTTTATCCAACGGAGAATCGGTATTCGATATTTAAAACATCTATTATTCATAAATTTTTATTTTTTGTTACTTTTCGCCCCAGCCCTGAAGGGATAAGTAACAAAAAAGAAAAATTTCTTTCACATATACAAACCTTCCTATGAAGCACTATCCTTGATGAATCCGGCAGTACTGCGGGACTGATCTCTCATCGAATCACCAGAAAAACCTCCAAACACAGAACATCAAAACTCCATCCCATTTTCAAAAGCCGGCTTCAAAATCACTCCTTTTAGTCGTGCTTTTGAGTCCTAAGTTCCTCATTTCAAAAACAACGAACACAGAACAACAAACAAAAAAACAAACTTCCAAACTTGAAACCTCCAAACCTTCTAATTCACTACTCATCTCTCTTCTCTTTGCCCCTTCGTCTCACTGTCTCTTCGTCTCTTCGTCTCTTCGTCTCTCTGTCTCTTCGTCTCTCTGTCTCTCTGTCTCTCTGTCTCTTCGTCTCTCTGTCTCTCTGTCTCTCTGTCTCTTAATCTCTTCGTCTCTATATCTCCCATTCGCCCATTCGCCCATTCGCCCATTCGCCTCATCGCCTTCCAAAAAATCACCTCACCACCGTCACATCCCCCGCTATCACCTTCTTTTCTCCATTGTTGTCGAGATACTCTATAACATAGATATAAACTCCGCTTAGAACGCTGCTTCCTTTGAAAGTGCCATCCCAATTTATTTGGTTTTTGTTGCCGGAGTGATAGATTTTTTCGCCCCAGCGATCGAAGATGGAACAGGATACTATATTTATTTCTTTTGGTACGGGGAATGTCCAGGTATCATTGATACCATCTCCGTCGGGAGTGAAAATATTGGGAATATCCCAGTTGATTTTATTGTCTATGGTGATATTGAAATTTCTTGTATAGACGCAACCGGATATGTGGGTGAAAGTAGCTGTTATTTGTACGTCTTGAATAGGTGATATTATGATGCTTTGACATGATGGGCAATCTATGATTTCTTCGGGAAACCATAATATTTGCCACTCGCTTGTGTCCAATGCTGTTGATACTTCTATTTTCTCTTCTGTTTTGACAGTAGTGTCCCGAAATTCCGGTAGAGTGGATAAATCCGGCATTTGCGGAATATCGAAATCATAGCGAAGTTCGCAACCTGATGATGTTGTTAATACGGCATAAGCTTGTTGCTCTGTAGTGTAAAATGTACTTTTTGTAGTATCGCTATTGCTCCAAAGGATATTCCAACCGGAAGTTATGGCATCAAATGAGGCTATTATCCGGGCATTTTCGCAATCAATGTTTATTACGGGTGCATCCGGTTCTTGCAATACCGATATTTGTATATTGCTGATGGAGTCACAACCGTTTATTCCCGTGTGATGCTCCTGATATTCACCTGCTGTCTTTATCCAATCGCCTGCTATCAGTATGGAATCTCCCGGGCAAAGCGTGATTTGTGATTGTGATGATGACGTAGGCAATACTCCGATATGCATATAAACGGTACTATCACAGTCATTGCTACCGACATAACTTTGCTCTACATCCGATTCCGAACTTATCTCAAAACCAAATACCTCAATAGTATCGCCCTCGCAGATTTTAATGGTGTCGTAGCTGTATTTCAGTGGTCTAATTGTGATATCTACAGTGTACAGACTATCGCATTCTCCTGGATTCTCTTTGTGAATAATATAAGTTCCTTCTTTTGATAACCACCGGTTGACAACAAATATCGAATCTCCCTCGCAGATGCTTTCAGTTATTGTTCCTACCGGCAAGGGATTTACCATTACCTGAATATTTTGGATACTATCACAGCCTTTTTGGCTTGTAAATGTCCTGGATACCAATGTTTCTTCCCATATCTCGCTGTCAAATATCTCAATGGTATCACCCTGACAGATATACATTGTATCAAGTTTTTCGATTATATCTACAATAGTAAGATTGAGAGTGATTGTACTGTCACAACCGGTAGTATTCAGCGTATCAAAACGGTAAATACCGCTACTTGTATATATGCTATCATGCCAATTATAACTTTCACAAGCCGATATATCAAGTGCAGTACTACTCGAACTATTAAGTGTCAAGTTTAGAGTAACTATACTATCACAACCCACTGCATTGATGGTGTCAAAGTGATAAACCCCGCTTTGAGTATAACTGCTATCATGCCAGATATAGCTATCGCAACTTGTTATCACAATTCTTGAATCACTGGATTTATTGATTGTAAGATCCAGTGTAACGGTGGAGTCGCAACCATAGATATTCAGTGTATCATAGCGGTAAATTCCTGTGTTTTTTAGAGTATCCTCTTTCCAGA
>JALVEG010000014.1 GCA_027031145.1 Saprospiraceae bacterium
GAAAAGACAGAAATGTCGATATTTATCCGTATTTCAATGACAGGGTTACAATGATATATTATTATCCGGGTATGAATCCGGATGTAGTGGATATGGCAGTTGAAAACGGCTACGAAGGGATTGTGTTTGTAGGAACAGGTTTGGGGCATGTCAATGCGGGTTTATTTGATGCAATTTCAAGGGCACAAGAGAAAGGAGTTTTTATGTATATGACGGTACAGACCATTTGGGGTTATGTTCACATGTTTGTCTATGATACAGGCAGGGATCTGATGTCAAGAGGAGTGATTCCTGCCTGGAATATGCTTCCCGAAACGGCGTGGATAAAATTAAGTTGGGTACTTGGTCAAACCAAAGATCCTGAAAAAGTCAAGGAAATGATGGCTACCAATATCAATGATGAATGGACGGAAAGGGAGCCGTACAACGGTTATTTGGTATATCAGGGAGGTGCTCCCGAGGTTGAGAGGTTTATTAGGGAGGTGCATAAATAGTGTATGTAAAAGGTATTTCGATATTACCAAAATTGCCAATATTATGGAAATGCAGAAGGAGAAGGTCAAAGATATTTTGAAAAAAACAAACTTCCACTTCCATACCGGATACATCAATATACTTGAAATCCTTTGATTTTTGTAGCGCTTCTCTGGGTGCATTTCATTTTTTCGCTTTTCCCTTCCTTTGCCTCTAACTCCTAAAGGAGAACCCAACCCGCAATGCGAAAAAATGAAATACAACTGCTTCTCTTGAATAATTTCAAATTATTTGTATTTTTGTATTGTGAATATCAATAATATACACGATAAGTACATGAAAACCGTCTTAAGTGACATCAATGTTGCTAAAAAGTTTTTATACTCTTTTTTGCCTGCTGATGTATTGGAATTTATTGATTTGGAAACATTACAATATGCTGAAACTGATTTTGTATTACAGGATTTGAAAGAAGTATTTTCCGACATGGTCTTTACTGTTTCTAAAAAAGATGATAGTGAAGTTTATATTTCCATAATATTGGAACATAAAAGTCAACCCGATGATTTTACTGCTGTACAATTATTGCTTTATGTCGCTTACGGTTATTACAAGCAATATAAAAACACCGTCTCACTTAAGTTGATATTGCCTCTCGTGTTTTATCACGGAAAACAAAAATGGATTTTCAAATCTGTTGAAGAGTTAATTGAGGATTTACCTCCTGTACTCAAACGGTATGTACCGGTATTCAAAACCGTATTTATCGACTTGGCAAAATTTTCAGACGAAGAATTAAATGCATTTGGAGATTCTTTATTAACTGCAATATTGTTGTTGGGAAAATATATATTCAGACCTGCTGATCTCGAGAAAAAAATAAATTTAATATTTGAAAAACTAAATTCCGCTTCAAACAGGAACTTAATTTATCCTACGATTGTTTATGCATTGAGAAATATAGAAGTAAATGTATTATTGGAAATTATAGAGAAATTACCTTCACCATTAAAATCAGATGTTATGACTGCTTACGATACTTTAATAAAACAAGGAATAGAGAAAGGCAAAATAGAAGGCAAAATAGAAGGCAAAATAGAAGTAATTATTAACGGTTGGAAAAATGGCCTGTCTATTGACATCCTCTCTAATATCACAGGTTTAAGGGATGAAAAAGTCAAACAGATTCTCAAAGACAATGGTTTGATATGAGTAGATGAATGCTTATTTAGTTTTTATAAGAATAGTTTTGAAGCAGATAAAAAAGGGAATACCATTATACATAGTGTCAGGACGGAACATAAAAATAAATCATTTGTATTTGATTCTTCTTTCTTTATTGTACACACTAATTAATCACCCCCGCGGTTTCGGACTCAGCAACAAATCAGCAAAATCCTCCTCCAGATATTTATAATGTGCAGTAATTGCTACCATAGCGGCATTGTCGGTACAGTATGCAAATGCAGGAATATAGGTATTCCACCCCAGTTCTTTTCCTTTTTTCTGCAATTCTTTTCGCAAACCGGAATTTGCAGATACACCGCCTGCAATAGCAACTTCTTTTATCCCCGTGAGTTTGGAAGCTTTTACCAGCTTATTTATCAAAATACTCACTATCCTGTCTTGTACAGATGCACAAATATCATAGATATTGTTTTTTACAAAATCAGGATCTTTTTTCTTTTCTTTCTGCACAAAATATAAAATAGCCGTTTTTAATCCGCTAAAACTAAAGTCCAAGCCTTTTATAGAGGGTTCGGGAAATTCAAATACCGGTTTACCCTTTTGTGAATATTTGTCAATAATGGGCCCGGCAGGATAATCCAATCCCAATAATTTACCGGTCTTATCAAATGCTTCTCCGGCTGCATCGTCAAGAGTTTTTCCTATAACCTCCACATCATTGAAATCCCTCATTATGCTTATTTGAGTATGCCCACCGGATACGGTCATTGCCAAAAGGGGAAATTCGGGTTTTGGATCATCAATAAATAAAGCCATTACGTGAGCACGGTGATGATTTATTTCGATCAAAGGGATATTCAATGAAAAAGCAAGTGTCTTAGCAAATGTAACTCCTACGATAAGACTTCCCATAAGTCCGGGCCCGCTGACTACGGCAACAGCATCAAGTTCGTGCTTTTGAACACCTGCATTTTTCAATGCCGTATCTATTGTAGGAACAATATTTATCTGATGTTTTCTCGAAGCCACTTCCGGTACAACACCACCGTATAAAGCGTGGATTTGTTGATTTGCAATTACATTGCTTTTGATTTTACCATCTACAATCACAGATGCTCCGGTATCGTCACAAGAAGATTCAATAGCAAGTATTTTTATTGACATATTATATCTATTTTTAATTTATAATCAACGTTTTTTATCGTATTATATATATTACAACTATTTCACCTCGCTCAATTCTATAGCTCTTTTCAATGCAGATATAGCACCTTCCTTAATATTTTCCTGCAATCCGCAAGACTCAAACGAATTTAAGGCAGCTTCTGTAGTACCGCCTTTGGATGCAACCTTTTGTATCCATTCTTTTGCAGAATGATTGCTCCTGTTGTACAAATCGATTGTACCTTTGAATGTCTGTGTCACCAGCAAACCTGCTTCAGAAGGAGCAAATCCCATATCTTTAGCTGCCTCATACAACGCATCCATAAAAAACAATACATACGCCGGTCCGCTACCGGAAATAGCGGTTGCAGCATCCAACATATTTTCTTCTCCGGTATAAATACTTTTACCGGTTGTATTGATCAGGTTTTGAACCATTACAAGTTCTATCCTTGTGACATCATCGGTAGAAGTAAAGACTGTCATACTCTGCCCTATCTGCGAGGCAAGATTTGGCATTGCCCTGATGATTTTATTTACTCCCAAGCATTCTGAGATGGTTGACATTTTCACCCCTGCCATTATAGAAAGTACTACTTGATCGGAGCCAATATATTCTTTTATCGACTCAAATAATTCTTGTGTATTCTGGGGTTTTACCGCCAAAATCACCAAATCCGCATTTTTTATATATTCTCCGGGAGTAAAATAAATATTTTCAAATCCCAAATCCCTGAGACTCTCCTCTTTATCAACAGATTTTTCGAGGATCATAATTCCCTCTTTATTTACAATATGCGACCTCAAAAACCCTTTTGCATACGTAAGCCCCATATTTCCGGCACCAATAATCAATATTTTCATATATTTTATATTTAGTTTATTTTTTCTTTTTTTGGGCGATTGCCGAGCACTACACAATGCCAACGCTGTCGTCACCGGGCTATTCGTGGGTTCCGTCCCGACTCCGTCCGGATGATACAGCCATTGCAAAATATCATCTCCGTGTATCATCCGTACTTCGTCAGGGACAGTCACAGCGCAATCCCGCCAACATCCACCCCTGCCGTGCCTCCACTACTATCCCTATCGCAAAACCCACCCGTTTCTAATTACGGCTCGGGGATCTTCCTCCTTTGTCGTCAGCTCCCCGATCCTATATCCGGGTGCACAAACAAAATCTCAAATCATCAATCAGTGTTCGACATTCGATATTTAGTATTCAATATTCTGAATTCTAATATCCCTACATCCTCCATCAATCTCAATCAATCTCTAACCAATCTCTAATCAATCTACATCAATCTCCAATCAATCCCTCCCATTTAGTCACTATTTTTGTTTACTGACGCCACAAAAATACCGCCAAAATAACTATGGGTTTGCGCTTAATCGGTTCTACCATAATGTCGCCCCGCTGGGGCTTTTTACCTCCACCTGATAAGCGAGTGTCTCCGACCTCGCTTTCTAAACTTCTAAAATCGACATTCGTTTACCCCGTTGGATAAATATCCTACGGGGTTTACCCCATTGATTTATTAATCTACGGGTTTAATCGGTATTCGATAATTTTTGCAACGCTGCCTCCCAGCCTCCTGTTTCTCCACGTGTGTTACATCGAGCTTGTAGAGATGTTCCGAAACCGGAGTAGCCACCAACCCTCACATATTCCTTCAAAAATAACCTGTATTTTTTCTTAACCCTGCCTTTGCGGGTTGCTCCTTCCCCCTATTTTTCTCTGGAATGAAATGGAAGAAAAACATAAGGGGGAGCGCAGTGCTTTTGCGGGATGGTGAGGGGGTAGCTATGCTAAAAAAACACAAAAAACTTCCTTACCCTTTTTTGCAACCAAACTATATTCTCCGGCAAATAAATTTGCCAGTCCAACCCTTTTTAATCACTGAAGCAACGTAGGTGATCCCCCTTCACAGCCAAGGAATACAGAACAACGAACAAAAAAACAACCATTTTTATGAGACCTAAACATGCAACATTCAACCTACCCCCTCATCACATCGCCAGCACTTCCAGCATTTGCAACATCTCCTGATTCAGTTCTTTTTTCTTGTGAATTGCATCCCAAAAATCAACTTTATGCAATTTATCATTTACGATTCCCAACGCTTTATTTTCCACTCCTTTCATCAAAGAATTTACAGCTTCATATCCAAGTCTGCTTGCCAACACCCTATCCGAAGCAGTTGGGGAACCCCCACGCTGTAAATGTCCAATAGTTGTAACTCTTGTTTCATAAGAATCCAGATTTTCGTGTACCAATCTTGCCAATTCATTAGCATCACCATTTTTATTGCCTTCTGCAACAATGACAATATTGAAAAGTTTTTTCCTGATAGCAGCTTTCTTAAGCATACTTAGTAATTCATCAATTCCCCAATCCGTTTCAGGCAAAAAAGTAGCAGCTGCACCTGATGCGATTCCTGTTTCCAATGCGATAAAACCTGCATGTCTTCCCATCACTTCTATAAAAAACAATCTATTGTGGGAACTGGCAGTATCCCTGATTTTATCTACAGCTTCCACCGCTGTATTGATAGCAGTATCATAACCAATAGTAAAATCCGTTCCGTAAATATCATTATCAATGGTACCGGGCAAACCTATAAAAGGCATATTAAATTCTCGTGAAAAATAATAAGCTCCCGTATATGTTCCGTTACCCCCGATAACAACTACTGCATCAATATCAAAGGCGACTAAACTATCATAAGCTTTTTGACGTCCTTCTGCCGTTTTAAATTCTTCACATCTTGCCGTTTTTAAAATAGTCCCGCCCCTAAGAATCGTATTTGCAACATCCTTGTTTTCAAGCCTCACTAAATTTCCGTTTATCATCCCTTTATATCCCTCCATTATACCATACACATGCAAATCATTGTATGTTGCGGTACGAACAACCGCTCTAATAGCCGCATTCATACCGGGAGCGTCACCTCCTGAAGTTAAAACCGCAATTCTTTTTATGTCTCTTTTCATTTATATATATATTTATTTGTTTGTTTGTTAATAATCATTTGTCTGTTGTCTAATACCAGTTGTCTGCTATGTCACCCCCTACAATCTCTACTCCAGCAGATATATCCCAAGGCTTTTGCTTTTTACAAAACTATTAATTCTTTATATTAACCTAATCCAATCTCAACATCAATCTCATTCAATCTCAACA
>JALVEG010000015.1 GCA_027031145.1 Saprospiraceae bacterium
ACCTTTGGGTGAAACAGTAGCTTCTGCATCATATCCGGGAGAATCAGTCAATTTTTTTACTATTTTACCATTCAGATCCGCTACATATATATCGTAACTTGGATATATTCCCCAAACATATCCTTCTGTTTTTTCGGGTTCCGGGGGACAATTTGGGCCACCTTCATGAGTAGAAGCATATAAAATCAAGCTATCACCGGGTAGAAAATAGCTGCAAGTGGTTCGACCTTTTCCGGTACTTATCAATTTTGCTTTATCATCAGGACCGCTTAATCCTTTGAATGCATCCATCACATAGATTTGATCGCAATGATCTCCCCAATTTTCATTATGTGCCTGAAATACTAATTTTTTTCCGTCAAAACTCCAATATCCTTCTGCATTATCGCCTTTATATGTTAGTTGTTTTACATTTTTGAAATGTTTTTCACCCGGATATTTTAAATCTACAAGGTCTTTATCGTTTCCAAGATCATATTTTTGACCATGATAATTGACTTCTTCCTTTTTATTAGTATTTTTATTTTCTTTACAAGCAAAAAACGAAAGAGAAATTCCCAATAAAATTATTATAAATTTATTCATCTGTTTAAAATTTTTATTTTGTAAAAAATTAATAAAAATTTAGAATACCTGCCTGCCGTAAAATACTTTTGCAGGCATGGCATTCAGGAACTCACATAAATTTGTTTTAATCATTCACTTGTGTGTATTTTATGATTAAAAAAAATTATGTTCGTTTCATTTTAATTTGTGTTTAATTCTAATAATGTCTGCAAATGTAACAATAATATATATTGTATGGTTAGATAATGGGGAAAATATTTTTATCCTTCTTAAAAATAATTATACAAGAGTGATTGCATTTTTTTATGGAAATATAAAATATTCCCGACTCATATTTCTTTGTCAATGAAGTTGAATGTGTATATATTAAAATATTGAACACCTCCCAAAGGGACAAGTCCCAACGGGATAAATATCGGCGTTCATTTCCTCTCATTCGTTTACCCCGCATTTCATACGGGGCTATCCATATTAATTATTGAATAAAAATGAAGATTAATTCCTGAACTAAATTTTTACACTGCTTACCACATAAAAAATAGGAATTAGCCAAGCTCTATTAATGAATAGATGCAATAAAAATAAATTTTTTTAAATTAAAACAATACAAAGGATATTACAAAGTTAAAATTAAGTTAAAACCGGAAAAAAATAAGTTATTTTCCGTGTTAGTTATGTTATTAAAGTAAATTATTTATTTTTGCACACTAAAATTTAGAATTATGATCAAACAAGTTTTATTAATAGGAATCTTTATATCTTCTTTTGCTTTCAATACATCAGCTCAAAGAGTTGCTATAGTTGATGTTAGTAATATTTTGGAAAATATGGCAGAATATAAGACAGCTCAAAATGAACTGGATAAAATTGCAAAGCAATGGAGACAGGTTATTGTAAAAGAACAAGACAAACTAAAAGCGATGTACAATGAGTATGAAGCTGAATCTGTTTTGATGACAGAGGAAATGAAAAAACAGAAAGAAGATGAAATAATGGAAAAGGAAAAAGCCATCAGAGAAATGCAAAAAGGTTATTTCGGACCAAAAGGAGAATTATTTCAAAAACGTCAGGAATTGGTTCAACCGATAGAGGATAAAGTTTTTGCGGCTATTACCGAGTATGCTGAAGATAGGGGCTTTGATGTTGTATTGGACAAAAGTTCAGGTCCCGGAGTATTATTTGTCAGTGAAAAATACGATAAGACACAAGATATTAAGAAAAAATTAGGGATTAAGTAAGTTCTTTTTTACCTTTGCGAACGAAAAAAATTATTTTAAATAAAAAATTGAAGAATACAATGAAGAAATTAACAGCAATAATAGCTTTTATATTAATAACAGGTATAGCATTTGGGCAGAAATTTGCTTATATAAATACACAGGAAATTTTATCAAATTTACCTGAAGTTCAACAGGCAAATTCCAATATTGAAACTTTCAGAAATCAGTTGATCAGTCTTGGTCAACAAAAATTGGAAGCTTTGCAAAAAAAGTATAAAGATCTCGAAGCAAAGCAAAGCCGTGGTGAATTATCACCTGTACAATTGGATCAGGAAGCAAAAAAATTAAAAGTTGAAGAAGAACAACTTGCAAAATTTGATCAGGAAAGTCAGCAAAAGATCATGAAAAAAAGTGAAGAATTGTTGAAGCCGATCAGGGACAAAGTGCAAAAAGCTATTGATGATGTAGCAAAAGAAGAGGGATATGAATTTATATTTGATGCAAGTATGGGCTTTATCTTATACGCAGATGATAGTACCAATATCAGCGATAAAGTAAAAGCTAAATTAGGTATTAAATAAAAAATAATCTTTCAGAAAATAAAAGGGTGATTCAAAATTGAGTTACCCTTTTTGTTTTTTTAGGGATTAATAAATAAGGTTTTTTAGAATTGTAGGAAAAAAGAAATTTATACTTCTTCCAAATGATGATATCTGACAAATAAATTCTGTGTTTTTGTAATAATAGTTTTTTTAAATATGTATTTTTGCTGCTTATAAATTAGTAAGTACTCAGGTAGGGTGCTTTTGAGATGAAAAAAAACTATTTTTTTGTCAGATGAAGCTTATTTTTTGAAGGCATAGTGGAGCTACGTCAAAAAAAATAGCTGAAATATGACGAAAAAAGAGATTTTTTCAATCAAAATGACTCTACCTGAGTACTTACATAAATCAATAGCAATGGAATATTTTGAAAATAAACATATTGGTGTTTCAAAAACCGATATAAAAGATATGTTGAAAGAATCAGGTTTTTCCGATCTGGAAGAATTGATATATAATGCAATTCCCGATAATATAAGAATGGAAGGAAAATTGGATCTGCCTGCTCCGATGTCAGAGTATGATTACCTCAATTATATTTCAGCTGTAGCTGAGAAGAATAAAATTTACAGGTCATTTATAGGGCAAGGGTACTATAGTACTTTTTTGCCACCTGTTATTCAAAGAAATATTCTTGAAAATCCCGGATGGTACACTTCATACACGCCTTATCAGGCGGAGATATCACAGGGAAGATTGGAGGCATTGCTCAATTTTCAAACTATGGTATCGGATCTGACAGCACTGCCGATAGCCAATTCGTCATTGTTGGATGAAGGGACTGCTGCTGCCGAAGCGATGTGGATGATGTATGAGACCTCAAATAAAAAGAGGAAAAAAAATCCGGCAAAAGTATTGTTTGCGGATAAAAATATTTTCGCTCAAACAAAGGAAGTCTTGGAAACGAGGGCTGATGCTAAAGGAATAGTAGTAGAATTTGGCGATTTCAAAACTTTTGAACCAAGTGAGAAATATTTTGGTATTATAGTTCAATATCCGGATTCTATCGGAGGAGTAAATGATTACAGTGAATTGATATCAGGATCAGGAAATATTCCTGTAACCTTTATTGCTGATCTCATGAGTTTGACTCTTCTTACTCCACCGGGGGAACTGGGAGCCGATATTGCTGTCGGAACAACTCAGAGATTTGGTATCCCGATGGATTTCGGTGGCCCTCACGCAGCATATATGTCGGCAAAAGAAGATTTTAAAAGAAAAATGCCTGGCAGAATAATAGGTGTTTCGGTAGATGCAACAGGCAAACCCGCTTATAGAATGGCATTGCAAACCAGAGAACAACATATCAAAAGGGAAAAAGCTACATCAAATATCTGTACCGCTCAGGCTTTGCTGGCAACTATGGCAGGATTTTATGCAATATATCACGGTAAGGAAGGATTGAGGAAAATAGCAGTCGAAATCAATGGTAAAACATCATTGT
>JALVEG010000016.1 GCA_027031145.1 Saprospiraceae bacterium
TGAAGCCTGAAAATAATACATTTTTTGATACTTTAACCTATGAACTGGATATTAAAAATATAGAAAAATTAAGAAAAGAACTTTTAAAGAAGAAGATCAATTTGTTTTACGATAATAACAGAGTCAGTATAAGTGTAGATGAACTTTCGACTGTCGATGACCTGAATGATATACTGGAATCTTTTGGTAATATATTGAATAAAGAGCCAAAATTGATCAGTGCAAATGAAAAACTGAAAATAAATATTCCGAAAAGTGTTAAAAGAGAATCTGACTATTTGACTCATGAAATATTCAATAAATACAGAAGCGAAACCGAACTGATGAGGTATATGAAATTATTGGAAAACAAAGATGTTTCGCTGGTTCATTCGATGATATCTCTTGGTTCATGTACAATGAAACTAAATGCTGCAACTGAAATGATGCCTGTTACCTGGAAAAAATTCACGGATATTCATCCATTTGTGCCTAAAGATCAGGTTGAAGGTTACTTGCAGATGATAAATGAATTGAGTGACTATCTGCAAGAGATCACGGGTTTTGAAGCCTGCACTTTCCAACCCAATTCGGGAGCGCAGGGAGAATTTACGGGTTTGATGACGATAAGAGCATACCATAGGGATAGGGGAGACGATCAAAGGACGGTTACCCTTGTACCCTCATCGGCACACGGCACCAATCCCGCCAGTGCGGTGATGGCGGGAATGGATGTAGTGATAGTCAAATGCGATGAAAAAGGAAATATAGATGTAAATGATCTAAGAGAAAAAGCAGAACAATACGCTGACAGATTGTCGGCATTTATGGTTACATATCCGAGTACTCATGGAGTTTTTGAAAAAGAAATAGTAGAGATGTGCAAGATTGTTCACGACAATGGAGGGCTTGTGTATATGGACGGAGCCAATATGAATGCACAGATCGGATTGACAAAACCAAGCATTATCGGTGCAGATATTTGCCACCTCAATTTGCATAAAACATTTGCTATTCCTCACGGTGGAGGAGGACCGGGAGTAGGACCTGTATTGGCAAATAAGAAATTGGCAAAATATCTTCCCGGACATATCTATGATTATCAAAAAAGAGAAAAAGCCATAAAAGCTGTTTCGTCTGCACCTTACGGAAGTGCCGGAATCTTGATGATATCCCATGCGTATATTCGTTTGATGGGAGAGGAAGGACTTAAAAAAGCAACAGAAATAGCAATTTTGAATGCAAATTATATAAAATCCAAACTCTCAAAATATTATGATATAGTCTATACCAACGAAAGGGGAATGGTGGCACATGAAATGATACTTGACCTAAGACCGTTCAAGCATCAGGGAGTTTCGGCAGAAGATGTTGCAAAACGATTGATGGATTATGGATTTCATGCTCCTACGGTTTCGTTTCCTGTACATGATACCTTTATGATAGAGCCTACCGAGAGTGAGAGCAAAGAGGAACTTGATAGGTTTTGCGATGCGATGATAAGTATAAGGAAGGAAATACAAGCTGTAATCGATGGTGAGATAGATAGCGAGGATAATCCATTGAAGAATTCGCCTCATACTGCGGAAACTGTCGTCGATGATAATTGGGATCATCCGTATAGCAGAAATGAAGCAGCATTTCCTCTGCCATATCTGAAAGAGCATTATAAATTTTGGCCGCCGGTATCCAGAATCGACAATGCTTACGGGGACAGAAATTTGTATTGTACTTGTATCCCGACTGAAGAATACGATGATGTTGAAGTTAAACCTTTGATATAATGTCTATTGTAGTAACGGGAGCTGCGGGATTTATCGGGTCGGGTATGATCTCATATCTGAATCAACATTATCAGGATAAGGATATTATTGCTGTTGATGATTTTTCCAGGAAAGACAAAAACAGAAACTTGGAAAGAAAAATAATCAGGGAATTTGTCAACAGGGATAGTTTTATTTCGGAGAGTGGGCGTAAATTTGATGATATCGAACTGATAATTCATCTTGGTGCCAGAACGGATACCACGGAGATGAATAAGGATATTTTTGATAAATTGAATCTCAATTATTCAAAAGCTATTTGGAAAATATGTGTGGAAAATAAAATTCCTTTGATATATGCATCCAGTGCTGCGACTTATGGAGCGGGAGAATCGGGATACGAT
>JALVEG010000017.1 GCA_027031145.1 Saprospiraceae bacterium
ATATTTTAAATGCAACCAGAAGGGGAGGGATTGTCTTTATGGACAAAAATGATGTTTTTGTATTGGCTGAATCATACGATAAACCAAATTCATTATCTTTGGTTTACTTTTCAAACCCCGATAAAATAAATGCCGAATTTCTTAAATTTGTTTTTGATAAAATATCTATTAATGAAATATTCATTCATCATTTGTTTAAAAAAAGGGCTCTAGAAATAATAAACGATTTTGACAACTCAAAAATAATAGATGAGAAAGTATCCAAAGAAATTTCTTCCTATAAAGATGAGGATACCTTTCCCCAAGTGATTTTTCCTGTGAAAAATTTACCCAAACACAATAACAGCTATTTTTTGAAAAATAAATATTTAAGCGGAATTCTTTTATCAAGCGGTGATAATTCATTTAAGCAAGGCGTTCTTGAATATCTTAATATTTCAAAGAAAAATATCAATGAGCCCGAAGAGTTTACTATTTTAATCGAAAAAGATTCCAAAGAAAGACTTATAGAATTGATAAATGAGATAATATTAGCAGTTTTTGATAATTGGAGTAAAAATAAAAAAAGCTCTCCTGAACTTGAAGAATACTATCTAAAGCCAATTTTAAATCTTACTAAAATTCTTCTTGATAAAAATAATCTGTTAAACAAAAATAACAAAATTATATTCAGAGCATTTTATGATACAAAAATTGAAAAAGGAGGATTTTGGATGGGGGAGTATATAAAGAAAAAGTCCCTCCTTATTCCACATGTAATTTTGACTGATTATTTCTACAAAGAACAATATAAATTTTTGCTTTTTGATATAATTTTGTATGCTTATTCAAAAAATATTGATTTTATAAACTTAGGAGGATCTGAAGATAAAGAACAATTTAAAATCAAATCTTCACCTAAAATTTTATTTGAAGATAATTTAGTTGAAAGAAAATTGTACACAGTGTATATATCACGCACACCTAATTAATCGCAGGCTAAAACTTGTTTGTATATAAAACAACCAATTTATGGTATAAAGATTATTGTTATTGTTTTTTTCTAAAATGAAAAACCCGGTAAATCATTTTGATTTACCGGGTGTTGATCATGATTTTTTTCTTATTATTTTTATGAGTGATACCAGGGATATTGTTCCCCAGATACATTCCAGCACGAATACTGGCCATGCTTTTTGAGCAAACACATTTACCCCAATACCAATTACTCCAAATAAATTGAGTAATTGATACAAAGCGCTTTGCCCAGTAACTTTTTTGAAGGAAATCGCATAGTATGCGATTAATACCAAAATCATTCCAATCCAACCGATAATTTCTGTTATAGGCATTTCGCGCCCCCTTCTTTTTTTGTTAAAGTTAATGAACAATTAAATCAAATAACAATAACATATTTTGATTTTTTTGTCAACAATTTATGCAGTTAACAGGTGTTACCTCTTACTATATCAAGTATCACTCCTATATGTGTTAACTGTACAATTGTTGCAGAGCGTTATTTACTGTTATATAATTGTTATGTAGTTATATAGTGCGAGTATTTTTGTAGTGATATAAAAATTATAATCAAAATTGTTCGTCAATAAACGAGTTATACGACATTTGCCTTCGTGCGCCTCAAAAAGAAAACTTATTAAAGTTACATAATTTATCAATTATAATATGAAGGATTTAGCCCCAAAAATTTATCGTCAAAGACTAATTATAGAAGGGAAATGTGACCAGCCCATCACAGATAGTCAAATCAAAGAATATTTAGTCAAACTTTCAGAAGTTTTGAAAATGACTACGTTAATTGATCCTGTCACACATAAGTCTGATAAATACGGATGGGCTGGATGGATTCACTGGGATAGCTCTGGCTGTCATTTCTATGCATGGGACAAACCATTTCCCTTCTTTAGTGCAGATATCTACACCTGTAAGAAATTTGATGTAGATACTGCTGTTAATTTTACAAAAGAATTTTTTGGGGCTAAAGAGATAGTTTTCAAAAGTGTGTAACGGCGCATTACGGCAAACGCTTCGGGGACGCTGCGCTTTCATCGCTACCACTCCTCACCCTCGTATAACAGGCATTAACAGGAAAATCACTCGGATCGTGATTTTCCCAAATTGAGTTCTCAGCTCTGTTCCCTTCAGTCACGAGGAGAACTCAACTTCTATTAATGCCGATGTTAGGCGAAATTAGCGGACAGAAACACTTATATACTACTATGCAGTTAACAGGTGTTACCTCTTACTATATCAAGTATCACTCTTATATGTGTTAACCGTGCAATTGTTGCAGAGCGTTATTTACTGTTATATAATTGTTATGTAGTTATATAGTGATATATAGAGTATTTTCGTATAATGAGAAATATGCATTCTGAAAATTACAACTCAAAAGTTCTCGTAGAAATGTGGACGGATTTTATTAATTGGGATAAAAGACGTTTGGGTGAAAACGGATTTCTTCTCAATACTTTGCAAAAATTCCATTGTCAGAAAATTTTTGATGCTTGCCTTGGCGACGGTGCTGATTCGATTTATCTTTTGAAAAATGGGTTTAATGTGACAAGTAATGACTTAGATAAATTGTTTATCAAAAAAGCACAAGAAAATGCTAAAAAACATGATGTCATATTAAATGTTACTGAATATGATTGGAGAGACCTAGATAAACATTTTGAAAAAAAGAGTTTTGATGCCGTTTTATGTTTGGGTAACTCATTAACATATCTTTTTAACAAAAAGGATCAACTTAAGACTCTCAAAAATTTTCTTTACATATTAAGAGATAATGGAATTTTAATTATTGATGAAAGAAATTATCAATATTTTTTGGATAAGAGAGAGGAAATCCTTGAAAATGGGGAATTTCGATATTCTGGGAAGTATGTTTATTGTGGCGATAAAGTGCATGGTAAACCTATCGAAATTTCCGATGATAAGGTTCGCATGGAATATACAGATGAAAAAACAGGAAAGAAAGGATACCTTGTTCTTTATCCTTTCAAGAGAGGAGAACTTTTGAATTTATTAAAAGAAGCAGGATACACTAAAATTGAACAATATTCTGATTACAAAAAAGAATATAATCAAGATGCAGATTTCTACCAGTATGTTTGTGTTAAGTAACGACAGATTATGAGAAAAATTCTTGTAGGATTTACCTAAATTCGCTTCGCAAACTTTTTGTAATTCTGATTTTATGTGCAATTATCTTCCATTCAATTACTATCAAAAATAAATTTCGTTCTCTGTCATGTCAAATGCGACGCCGTTCAGTAGGTGATTTTTTTAAGACTAAGATTATTTTGGTGATAATAAATGTATTAATTTTTTATTGTGGATATATGTTTCTTTGATGTAATTGCGTAGTTTTATCTTATGTTTTATAATTTTTAACAAACCACTACGGGTATTGCATTTATGGGTAAATTATTAAAATAATTTAAGTTTGTTCTTTATAAAGTCATAAAGAAAAAAATTAGAACCAAACAAATAGGAGGTAATAAATGGAAGGAAAGCAAAAAGAAGTGTTGGATTACGAGATGGTGAGGATTATGCAATATTTAGATATTTGTGCATTTTTATTGTGGACAGTTTTTATTTTTATTGGAGTGATAACTGGCGCTCTTTTGGTGAGTTGTTTTATCCTTGATTTGTTAGGCCTTGTAATTCCAACCGTTCCACATTT
Source organism: Saprospiraceae bacterium (assembly GCA_027031145.1). Classification (GTDB taxonomy): domain Bacteria; phylum Bacteroidota; class Bacteroidia; order Chitinophagales; family Saprospiraceae; genus JADJGA01. Next base: position 3,686 of record JALVEG010000017.1, read on the forward strand.
GTATCTTTGGATGATTGGGATTGTTGTGTTTTGTGTTATTGCTGCAGTCGGCATACTGAAGCTTGGAGAGAAGATTCAAAAGCGGTATTATTTGCGCAGGTCATCTAGCATAATAATTCCATAATATCTGCAATAGGGGAGCATAGATGTTCCCTTTTTTATTATTCTATTTTTATTGCAGCATAAGATGGATTATGGTTATTAATAAATAACCCAATCTCAATCTCTATGTACTTTATTGTGGTAATATAGAAGAGCACAGGGGAAAGGGGTGTTTGATGTTTTTGTGACCGTAATTATGTAACTTAATCGGCACCACCAATACCCACCGGGATAAAATTATTTATGATTGATTTGGAGAGGTTGAGGTAATTGTCTAAAGACGGTTTTATAGAGAACCAACGCAAATACCATGGCAGGTCATACTCAACTTTTTCTTCACAATCAGCGCCTATATCATTACAGCTATAACTTACTTTTGCTTTGGCTTTTTTCTTAAAAATTCCCAAGAAGCGGATTTCTGTTTGGATATCTATATCAACTTTTTTGGGAGAAACATTGCTTCTAGGTATTTCCATGCTGAATTCAGGAATGCCGTCTTTCACCCCGCCGTTATTTTTATCTGAAATATCCATCCTATCTTCAGGCTTTACATCATCATCATCTAAAACAATAACAGGAGGCGGTGGGTCGCCACTAGGACCGCTGTTTGCCTCTCTGTTTTTATTAGATACGGTAATATCTTTTCTTACATCATTGCCGTCTTTTAGGCTGGCAAAAGCGATGTCAATATTTAAAATATTCTCATCAGCAAGCGCCTGTCCGGCAATCCACAGACCAAGATCGTTGGCAGTATTTATTTTGTCAATTTCTTTTAGTTTTTCGCGCACGGCATCTTTTGCTTCTTTGCTCCACTTGCGAACTTGTTCAGCATTGATGCTCAAAGACGGCAAAGTTTTATCAGAGGGATAATTGGAGACAGTAGTTTCTCCTTTATCATTTTTTGGTAGAGCAGGTGGAGTTATGGTGAATCCCGGCAAATACAAAACATCGTCTTTCAACTCTTCTTTATTTTTACTTCCCACCACTACAATTTCTCTAGGCTTTCTTTTGCTAGCTTTTTTTGGTTTGGTCTCTTCTGTCTCTTTTTGAGGTGTGGTTATATCTACATCATTGTCTTTTGTTTTAGGCTCTGCTGATAAATTTATATTCACTTTATTTATAGAGCCATCTACTGGTTTATTGCTTTTTTTGACAACATTATTATCGTTGTTTTTATTTTCATCTTTATTTTTATCTGAGACATCTTCTGCACCAACATATATTTGATTGTTTGATGAGACGTCATTTTTGTTTGATGAATCAGTTTGATCTGTGGCAAAATTGTCACCTGTCAATATTTCATCATGAGGAAGATTTGTCTCTTCACTTGAAGAGCCGGCATCTATATCAGATACACTACTGGCGCTATCTGAGCTATTTGACCCAACAAATCTTGCATTGTAAGTTTGGGCAGAGGTGTATAAATAAGGGCTAAAAGCAAGCAGTAAAGCAAGAAATAATATGTTTATTTTAAACTTTTTTACCATAATTTATTATTAATAGTTATATCTTTATTTTAAATAGAATATAATTTTTTTCAAATTTTTTGTTATGAGTATTGTTAATATTGGGGGTAAGATTGAAAATTTATAATTTGCATAATATATAGATTGTTATTTATAATAAAGATAACAGGTTTTATTATTAATATAATAAAATTTAATAAAATTATGAAAATACGTCCTTGGGAATACGATAAATATTTACCAGACGATGATCCAGGGAGTTTGCAAGTAGAAAAAATCAAGAAACAAAGGAAAGATTTTGATGGGGAACATGATGAAGCTAATTTTGAAAAGTACAACCCTTTTGTAGTGAGGTTGGACTCAGAGTTGAACGATGATATCAAAAATTACAAACAGATTGCTTTTGCGGTAAATTTGGAAAATTTCAATATTATCCTTAGCAAGTCAGGACACAGCACTATAATGCGAAAGTTTGGTTATGATAAGAGGGATTTTGAAGGTGGGTGGATATTTCCTGGCGAGCGAAAGATAACTTTCTATAGCGGCACGCTAGGAGAAGTTTCAAAAAAACAACGGAGACTTATTGCTGATGCTATTTCAAATAAACTGGAAATAAATTTGCGAATGGTTGATTGAGAGGTCAGGGTGGTTTATACTGGACAATAGATAATAGAATGAAGCAGAAAAAAGGTTAGTAAGAGGTTAAGATGAATTACATTTAGTT
>JALVEG010000018.1 GCA_027031145.1 Saprospiraceae bacterium
ATACTACGGGAAGCAAAGGGTAGGAAAAGCGAAAAAATGAAATGCTTCCGTACCAAATATTATATTAAGTTAATAAAAATTAGTCTTTTTAATGCAAATGTGTTTACCTTTGCGCTTTAATTTTTTGTAACTACTCAAGTATAGTCATTTCAAAAGTACCTTACCTGGATAGTTACATTTTTTCAAGCATAAAATAATATTAAAATTGGAAAATAATAATAAAAAAATGGTTTATACAGATGCTTCCATGATCATCACAGAAGCATGTGTAAAAGCCGGTTCGGATGTGTTTATCGGATATCCGATTACACCGTCCAACAGGTTTTATCAATATGGAACTCAGAGATTTCCTGCATTTTTGGCAGGTACTGATGAGATAACTGTTGTGCAATGGATGGCTGGATTTTCTGCAGCGGGCAAATTTCCTGTTACAGCTACTGCATTTCCGGGACTTGCATTAATGGCAGAAGGATTGAACATGGCTTATGCGATGGAATTACCAATGCTATTGATATTAACTCAAAGACTTGGTCCGAGTACGGGTTCGGCTACTACAGGAGCACAAGGGGATCTGATGTTCTTAAACGGATTGATTTCAGGGAGGTATCCTATTCCTGTTTTCAGCCATTCTGATTTTGAAGACGCATGGGAAATGACATACGAGTCGATAAAAACTGCGATGAAATTCCGTACTCCTGTTGTGCTTTTGACTTCCAAGGAATTGGTGATGACTAATAAGAGTTTTGATCTTAATAAATTGAAAGAAATAAAGCCTGTAGAAAAATATTCTACAGATGTGATCGAACCTTATGAGCCATATAAGACAGGAGACGAAATGGTTCCTGCATATATTTCTCTTGGAGATGAAAAATATCAGGTACGCATCAATGCATCTACACATAACAATGCAGGACTGATCAAGAAAAATGATCCCGAATCTATGGCAAATACCCGTAGATTGAAGGAAAAATTTGAAAAACGTATTGATGAGTTCACTTATTTTGACCATGATAAAGAAGAAGGTGCAAGTAAATTGATCGTTACTTATGGTATTTCAGCAGATGCTTCAAAGGATGCCATTGGCAGGTTGAGGGAAGAAGGAGAAAAAGTATCTTTATTGATAGCTAAAACACTTTTACCTGTTCCCGGTGCTATTTTGGATATTATCAATTCTTATGATGAGGTTATTTTTGTTGAAGAAAATATATCGGGAATTTACAAAGAAATACTTTTTGGTGTTAATAATAGTCCCAAAGTAAAATCTGTAAATAAAATAGGTAACCTGATAAGTCCTTCTGAAATTATAAAAGCGGTAAGATCATGACAAAAAATAATATATTGACGAAAATGAAAATGCCATTTTGCCAGGGATGCGGACATGGCATTATAGTAAGAAGCATAGCCAAAGCATTGGAGCAATTGGGATATGGGAAAAATGATACGATAATAGTTAGTGATATTGGTTGTAGTGGTTTGGTAGATCCGTTGTTTGATACTCACTCCATTCATGGTTTACATGGCAGGGCACCTGCATTGGGAGTAGGCGTTTCACTGGGTCTTGATAATCCAAATAAAAAAGTGATAGTTATCCAGGGAGATGGAGGTGTCACGATTGGATTGCAACATGTACTTGAAGCGGCAAGGAGAAATATTGATATCACACTGGTGGTAATGAACAATCTCCTTTACGGTATGACAGGAGGACAGATAAGCGGATTGTCAACTCAGAAGTTTAAAGAACAAAGACATTTTGAGGTGGATGTCCCTCCTTTTGATATTGTTAAACTGGCTCATGTATCGGGAGCAGCTTATAGCGCAAGAGCAACATCTATCAAAACTTACACTGATGTGATGAAAGATGCCATTGAAGTAAACGGTTTTTCAATAGTGGAATTTTCAAGTCTCTGTACATCTTATGCTTTCAAAAAACTGGACCAACTGCAGGAAGTAATTGAGCCGCCGGAGGTATTTAAAAATGAAAGAATTCCCGTGAGAGTTCATCATCGGGATACAAAATCTTTATTTGATAAATTGGATGTGATAGATAAGCATTTTGATTCAAAAATTGATTCCAGACTGGGGGTTATTTTGGCAGGTTCAGCAGGTGGAGGAGTTCAGTCTGCTGCCAAAATGCTGGCTACTGCCGGAATGTTATCAGGATTGCATGCTACTATGAAAGGAGAATATCCTGTTACGGTAGGAACAGGATTTTCAGTTGCTGAAGTGATTTTATCAAGATCTTATGTTAATTATACCGGATTGGAAAAACCCGATGTAGTGATCATTGTTTCGGAAGATGGTTTGAACAAAATAAAAGGGAAGATAAAGGATAATGATATTCTGATAATTGACAGTAGCTTGAAAACAGATGATTTTCCGGATGCTATTTATGTAGATTTCAACAGAAAAGCAGGAAAAAGAGGTGCAGCATTGGCAGCATTGGCATATTGGATGAAAAAATCCGGGTTGATGGATATAGAATCTCTGAAAAAAGCTGTAAGTTCGCATAAATATTCACGTATTTTACTCGATGCAATAAATGCAGGATTAGAAATATAAATTATTTGAAATCCATCTATTGGATTAATGATTTTAAAAAATTTCCACATTCTTTGCAGCGTTTTACATACATTATTCGTTGATAAATAAAGTTAAATCATTGAAAAGCTATATATTAGCAATGTGGTAACAAGTGTTACGGCTCTTATCAAGATTGCCTAAATAAAAATCATTTAATATTAGTATAAAATTAAAATTATATATTATGAAAAATCGAAGTATATTTCAAATTGGTTTTATAATATTGTTAGGTATTTTCTTTATCTTCAAAGAAAAATTGAATTATCCCTATAACTTAATTTTAATTGGAGCTATTGCTGTGATTTTAATAATTCATTTAATTTATAAATATCAACAAATTGATAATAGAAATAAAATGAAATACAAGTTGGAAATATTGATAACATCAATTTTGACGACTATTGGAATATTGCTTTACTACCTTTTTAAATAATATTAGGAATTGTTTTTAATTAGTGTCTGCCCGAAAACTGTCAAATTTTATGAAATGAAAAATTTTGGATGAGATTTTTCGTTTTTCGATACGAGGTGATGCCTGTGTATCAGCGAGTTGAGAAAAACAAAAATATCGCCAAAAGATACATTTCTAATTTTGTAGAGTTTTCGGGCAGACACTAACTACATAATTTTGTTCTAATCCTGTTAAATTGTAAGTTTTTAGCCTCCTTTTTGTCCATTAGTCCAGAACATTAAGATGAAATAAGATAAGTAATGCTTAATATCCCTTAATCCCTTAATGGTTTAAAAAATTATTTTTTTAATAAATTGATGCCATTTTTTAAACAATTATTGATATTGGTATGTTTTTTGACTAATTTACAACAAATGCGATAGTTTAATGACAAAAATAAGACTGACTAAACAATTTGATTTTGAGGCAGCGCATGCCTTGGAAGGATATGAAGGCAAATGCAGGGATATTCACGGTCATTCTTATCATCTTGATGTTACTGTGCTTGGTGATGTGGATAGTGAATCAGGGGAATTGGACGGAAGTATGGTGATGGATTTTAAATTTCTCAAATCTATTGTAAAAAAGAATATAATCGAGGTTTTTGATCATCAATTGATATTGAGCAAGAAGTCAAGGTTTGTTCATCTTGTTTCGGAAAACGAACGAACGATGATAGTGAATTATGTGCCTACATGCGAAAATATATTGATCGATATTGTAAACAGACTTCAAAATAAATTACCAAAAGGTATAGAATTGTTTCATGTGTTTCTCAGGGAAACTCCAAGATCCTATGCAGAGTGGAATAGGGAAGATAATTATTAGGTTGTTTTTTTGTTTGATACTCCATGTTCAGTATTTAAAGTTTTGATTTTTTAAAGTTCAAAAAGTGAGATTTGGAGAAACTTGCATATCAGTGTGTTCTATCTTTGTTGTTCTTAAAGCACATCGGTTTGGAATGTCAAATCTATTTGACATAAAAAAAGGTTAATCAGGGAAAAAACTATTAATATAGGTTAGATAACCTTTTGCTCCGCGTTTTTTATTCCAAAACTTTATTGATTTCATGATTTTTTTTAGTGCAAAAATATTTAGTTTGAGGTCTTCATTTGTAAAGCTTCGTAATGCAAGTATTTCAACAACGATTTCCGCTATTTCAGTTTCGATTTCTCCCGCTTCAGGTAAGGGTACATCCTTCCCTGTCAGTTTCTTTTTTGTAACTTCCAATACCATGTTAAGTGCTTTGTAAACATGCGCATCTTTAATACTTTTATTTTCTCTATAAACTGAAATAATTCCAAATTCAATATTTTGCAATAAATCCAAATTTTCATCTTCAAATCTCATAATTATTTATTTTTGTCCTTTAAGTAATAAAATAACAGCTACTATTCCAAATATGATATTGGGAAGCCATACTGAAAGTACCGGATCAATATCAATGCTATTAGCAAATGTTATCGAAAATTTTGATGCCAATACGTAGAGGCTTCCTATACCAACACCAAGTGCAAGATTCCAGCCCATACCTTCTCTTGATTTGCGGGAAGCAATCGCAAACCCTATAATCGTCAGAAATAAAATGGATATAGGATCAGCATTCCGGCGTTGAAGCTCAACAACCAGTTTGGTAGCGGTACTCAATCCTTTTTGCCTTTCATATTCTATATAATCACGCATTTCTGAAGAAGTCATAAGTAAAGGTAAATTTTCATAATGCACAAAATCATTTGGATAAAGATTAAGGACAGTATCCAGTTTGACACCTTTTTTTACTAACAATTCTTCATCCATATTATTTATTTTACGGATATAATAATCCTGAATTGTCCATTTATTTGGCAATTTTTTCAGTTTGATTCTGTTTGCAACCAAAATCTGAGTTAATTTGTTTGAATCATAATTTTCCATTCTGAAATCAATAGCAGATGTATCTCTTTTTCTGTAATACTTAAAATAAGCTACAGTGTTTGGATTTAGATAAAAAAATACGTTATCACTTAGCACTTTTTTTTGTGATTTGTACAAGTATTTATTCTCAAATTCTCCTTTGATCTTGGTACTTTGGGGAATTATTACATTGTTCCCCAAAATGTGGATTGAAGTTATGACAGAAGCTGCGATAAGATAAGGTACAAGTATTCGATAATAATTGATACCCGAACTAAGCATTGCGACAAATTCAGTATCTTTTGCCATTCTGGAAGTAAAAAATATTACCGAAAGCAATGCAAATAAAGGCCATAGAAGTCCGTTTATCCAGGGAATAAAATTGAGATAGTAATCAAAAATGATCTCATTTAAAGTCATTGGACCATTAAGGAATTTATCTATTCTCTCAGGAAAATCCACGACAAGAGCTATCATTGTGATCAGGATCATTGTATAGAAAAATGTTCCGAGATATTTTTTGATTATATATTTGTCAATTGTTTTTAGCATGGTTGTTTGATACTTGTTACTTGTTATGTAGTTTAGGTCTCATAAATATGGTTGACAAATTTTTGTAAATCTTAAATTTAATATTTATTTCCAATTCTTTTCAACATATTGAATGAATTTATTGATTTTTTTACCTAAAACATCATATTCATTTATCAATTCGATTAATGGTTTTTCTTTGAAATGTATATCACTAATCATATTCAAATGAGAGATAGTTTCATCACATGATGCTTGTGCATAGACTAAATACTTAATAAAATCAGCTTTATATTTTTTCCTTCCATAACCCTCTGCTATAGTGTCTTTAACTCTTTTTGAAGATCTTCTTATTTGACTTCCCTGCTCATATAATTCGTAGTTCGGAAGTTTTAAAGTCATTTGATGAATTTCAATTGCCAAATTGTATGCTAATTTGTAAATATCCAATTCAGTATAATTACTCATTTATTATTAATTTAATTTTTTATCCAATCCAAAACAACCAACCTGC
>JALVEG010000019.1 GCA_027031145.1 Saprospiraceae bacterium
TTTCTATTTTAAACCAATATAAATAGGCTTATTTAGAATTATATTAATTAAAAATATAATTTTAATTGAAAATATAATTTTAATTGTCAAATATTACTTTTATTTTTGCAAATACTATAGAAAAGTTAAATTTTAAAATCAACTATTTAATTTCTCATCTTTTTAAAGGATATACAAGATTTAAACATTTGCAAATGAAATGGATAATTACTTTTTTCAGATCTAGTCTGGGCAGGAAATTGATTATGGCTCTTACGGGCTTGTTTTTAATCATCTTTTTAATGATACACCTGACGGGGAATTCATTATTGTTATTAAACGACGATGGAAAAGCTTTTACGGGATTTGTTGAGTTTATGGAAGAAAATCCGGTCATTAAAATTACTGCTTATATTTTATACCTGGGATTTATCATTCATATTCTTCAGGGTGTAGTGATATATTTTTCAAATAGAAGTGCAAAGGGTGGTACTTATGCTGTAAAAACCACTGCAAATGCTTCATTTTTTTCAAAATATATGTTTTGGTTCGGAGTGATGATCTTTATTTTTCTTGTACTTCATCTTTATAATTTCTGGTTAGGATTGAAAGTAACAGGGGAATTTGGCAATGAAGAATTGTTTGACAAAGTGATTACGGCATTTCACAATCCTGTTTATTTGATTATATATGAATTGGGAATGATAGCTTTGTTTATGCATCTTCGGCATGGTTTTCAGAGTGCATTCCAGACTCTGGGATGGAATCATAAAAAATGGACACCTTTGATCAAGTGTCTTGGCAATTTATATTCTATATTGGTACCGTTGGGATTTTTTATTATCCCGTTATACATCTATTTCTTTAAATAACAATTAATAATATAATATATGGAACTCAAGGGAAATGTACCTCAGGGACAATTAAAAGAAAAATGGATTGAATATCGATCCAAAATGAATCTTGTTGCACCAAACAACAAAAGGAATATAGAAATAATAGTAGTGGGAACCGGTTTGGCCGGTGCTTCAGCTGCATCAACTTTAGCGGAACTCGGATATCAGGTGAAAGCATTTACCTATCACGATAGTCCGAGAAGAGCTCATAGTATTGCTGCTCAGGGTGGAATAAATGCAGCTAAAAATTATGCCAATGACGGTGATAGTATTTGGAGATTGTTTTATGATACAATAAAAGGTGGAGACTACAGATCAAGAGAGGCAAATGTTTACCGTCTTGCAGAAGTCAGCAATAATATTATAGATCAGGCAACTGCTCAGGGTGTTCCTTTTGCCCGTGATTATGGTGGATTGCTGGACAACAGGTCATTTGGAGGTGTGCAGGTATCAAGGACGTTTTATGCAAGGGGGCAAACCGGACAACAATTATTGCTGGGTGCTTATAGTTCCCTGTCAAGACAGGTTGCAAAAGGACAGGTTCAGATGTTTACCCGTCAGGAAATGCTTGATTTGGTATTGATTGACGGTAAAGCTAGAGGAATTATTACACGGGATTTATTGACAGGAGAATTGAAAAGACATGCCGCACATGCTGTTGTTTTAGCTACAGGCGGATATGGAAATACTTATTTTCTTTCTACAAATGCTATGTTTTCCAATGCTACAGCTGCCTGGAGAGCTGCAAAAAGAGGAGCATTTTTCGCAAATCCCTGTTTTGTTCAGATTCACCCGACTTGTATTCCCCAATCAGGTGATTATCAATCCAAATTAACATTGATGTCCGAATCTTTGAGAAATGACGGGCGAGTATGGGTTCCAAGACATAAAGAAGATGCACAAGCTATCAGAGAAGGAAGAAAAACACCACAAGATATTGCGGAAGCAGATAGATATTACTATTTGGAAGAAAGGTATCCTGCATTTGGCAACCTTGTTCCGAGAGATGTAGCTTCCAGAGCTGCCAAGGTTGCTTGTGATCAAGGTCTGGGAGTCAATCAAACCGGAAAAGCTGTATATCTGGATTTTGAAAGTGCCATTTACAGGTATGGCAAATCAAAAGCTCATGTAGAAGGATATGAAAATCCTGATAAAGCTACCATAATCAAATTCGGGGAGGAGGTTATAGCTGAAAAGTATGGCAATCTCTTTGAAATGTATGAAAAAATAACAGGAGACGATCCTTACAAAACTCCTATGAAAATATATCCTGCCGTTCATTATACAATGGGTGGTCTATGGGTGGATTACAATCTTCAATCCAATATTCCGGGATTATTTGTAGCTGGAGAAGCCAATTTTTCCGACCATGGAGCCAATCGTCTTGGAGCTTCTGCTTTGATGCAGGGATTGGCGGACGGATATTTTGTATTACCTTACACCATAGGAACATTTTTGGCTGATGAGATTAGAACCCCCAAATTTGACGTATCTTTACCGGAATTTGCAAGAGCTGAAAGGGAAACCAAAGAGAGAATTGAAAAATTGATGAATATAGGAGGTAATCAAACTGTGGATTCATTCCATAAGAGATTGGGCAAAGTGATGTGGGAATATGTAGGAGTAGCAAGAAATGCCGAAAATTTGAAAAAAGCAATTGAAGAAATTAAAGAAATAAGAAAAGACTTTTATGAAGACTTGTATATTCCCGGATCTGCCGATGGTATTAATCCTGAATTGGAAAAAGCAACCAAAGTTGCGGATTTCCTTGAATTGGGAGAATTGATGGCTTATGATGCTCTCAATAGAAACGAATCATGTGGTGGACACTTTAGGGAAGAATATCAAACAGAAGAAGGAGAAGCATTAAGAGATGATAAGAATTTTGCTTATGTTGCAGCTTGGGAATGGGAAGATAACGGTAATCATGTGATGCACAAGGAACCATTGAAATTTGAATTTGTAGAATTGAAAACAAGAAGTTATAAGTAAAACGGATTAAAAATATTGATGTCTGAGTGAAAAAGATGAAGTAAGGTATAACAATTAAAAATTTTATACGGATGAAATTAAAATTAAAGATCTGGAGACAAAAAAGTAAAACCTCAAAAGGTAAATTTGAAATTTATCATGTTGATGCCAATGAACATATGTCTTTTTTGGAAATGCTGGATGTTCTTAATGAACAATTGGTTGCAGAAAAAAAAGAACCCGTTGCTTTTGAGCATGACTGCCGTGAAGGTATTTGCGGTACCTGTGGAATGGTTATCAACGGAAGACCTCATGGATTGTTGCAGGGTACTACAACTTGTCAGTTGCATATGAGATTTTTCAAAGATGGTGATACGATTGTCATAGAACCATACAAAGCGAAAGCATTTCCGGTTATCAAAGACCTGGTTGTGGACAGATCTCCTCTTGATAAGATAATTCAAGCCGGTGGTTTTATTTCGATAAATACCGGTCAGGCACAGGATGCCAATAATACTCCAATAGAAAAAGATATTTCATCTAAAGCATTTGATGCAGCTGCATGTATCGGTTGTGGTGCTTGTGTTGCAGCTTGTCCAAACGGCGCAGCGATGCTGTTTACTTCAGCCAAGATTTCACATTTGGGATTATTGCCTCAGGGATCTGTGGAAACCGACAGGCGGGTAATGCGTATGGTAGTTCAGATGGATAAAGAAGGATTTGGTTCATGTTCAAATATCGGAGCATGTGAAGTAGAATGTCCCAAAGAAATCAAGTTGACCAATATAGCAAGAATGAACAGATATTATTATAAATCTGCTTTTGCTTCTGACAATTGATCATCGATTAATATACATTGAACAGGTACAATTTCTTTCTTGGAAAACAGATATTGTCAAAAGCTAATTCCTTATTGAAATATCATCCGGATCTGTGATCTTAAAAAATCCTTCTATTCCGATATGGTTCTTTTTTGAATCGTGAATTTCATTAAGTTCAATACATTTTAGCCTATTGGAATAAAAAATATGGTCATAAGGATTTCTTTTGCTAAAAGAAATTGATCGTCTCGCATTATTGAGTTGGGTTTCATAGAGAAAATTTCTTATTCTTTTAGTCCAGTAAACCTGATTGAATTCGCCAACTACTATAATATTGCTGTTTCGACTTTTTTTGACATATTCTGCCAAATCATACAATTGATATTCACTATTGATATTTTCACCAACCATTGAATATGGAAGGATATATGAAAAAATTATTTTTATCGGATTATTTCTGAAAAATACAGTAATATCCAACTGAGGATGGTTTGACAACAGAAATGTGTCTTTGCTTATAAATTCATATTTTGATAAGATCAATTTGCTGTCAAAATCCAAACGATTTAAATTAAGAATGTTTTTATATTTGTCATTCAGATTTTTAATTAAAAATTTGTTCCAGTCGGGAGATAATTCTTCAAAAGAAATGATATCAGGATTTATTTTTATTATCTTGTCCAATAATTCCGGCTTTGATTCTTCTACATTAAAAATATTTATATGTAATAAATGCAATGCCGTTTTCTTATTGGCATGACTGTTAAAAACCAGATTTTCATTTGACAGATCTTTAAGGTAAAATGTGAGTATTGCAGCACTGAGCATGCTGAAATATATGAGATTTTTATTATTATAAAACATGGATATCAAACCAATAACTATAAGACTTATAATTATCCACATTGCATGTTCATTCAATATGGTTACAGGGTGAATATCAGGTTGAAATATTATCAATAAAACTAAAATACTGATTAAAACTTGTATGCTGATATTTACCGGTTTTTTCCACTTCATCAATAAATTTTCAATTTAAATTTTGTGCTAAGATAAAAGCTTTTTTGTATTTTTTGGAATTTCCATCAATATCAATGGTGCCAATATATAAAATATATATACCAATCGGCATTTTTTTCCCGCCAATATATCCGTCCCATGTAATGATACCCTGCCTGGATAAACTTTCATTATTGACAAGTTTTTTTATAAATCTTCCTTTGGAATCAAGGATGTATATATTTGTCAAAATATTATCTTTTTTCAAGGAATATTCCAAAGTTAAAACATCATCTATTCCGTCAAAATCCGGTGAAAAAACGGTATTGACAAGTTTGAAATTGTCTTCAATATCATTATTTATTAAATAAAAAGATGAGTTTTTATATCCCGGTGTAGCTCCTCCCGTTATAGTAGCAGCCGATGTCCAGTTGAAGCTGTCCTGAGTGGCAAGATATGGATTTTTTCTTTCCAGACTTACACCTTCCACATTGTTTAGAAACCCTGAATGCATTTCTTCGGAATAATCGAAAGAATCAATAGTGATATAAATGCCGGTACTATTTTCGAAATATTGCAGACGTACATTTCCCATATCATCATCAAAAGGAGGAAGGTCATTTTGATATAAAAAAGAGGAATCCGGAATGAAATAATCATTTATTAATTTTGATGTATCTTTAGTGATACAAATATAATGTCCGCTTTCAATAACAATGTCTTCATCAAGCGTTTTATCTTTATTTTCTTTAAAAATATTTGAAATTATAAGTCCTTTAAGATTTAGGATCTTGTCAGAAATATTGATGATTTCCAAAAAATCATTGCTACCCTTATTTGGATTAAACAGGATTTCATTTATCACAAGATCTCCTTTACCGAGTTTATCAATCAGGAAAAAAACTGTTTTCTCCGGTTCTGATATTTTATTTCCCTTAAGGTCTTTCAACCCTGTTATCGACAAGGTATAATAAACCCCACTGTTGAAGCCGGAGAGAAAATATAAAATAACCTGATTGGGAATAGTATCTGTAAACAAAACCGAGTCCGGAATAATATTGCCGGGATCCAGATTATAGTTACCCGTATTTGTCGTTGTTTGTTTATCAAGTGGTTCGTCAAATATAAGGAGTACTTTATTTGAAGAAAGAGCTTTGGATTTTACGATTTTAGGAGGATATGTATCTTTTTCAAATTTTTTTATTGATATATCATCGAAGAAAAATTTGTTTTTCCTGGTGCTGGTATAATAGCATGAAAACATAAAAATGGAAGAATCGGGCAGAGACTCTTTAGAAAAGACTTCAAATTGATTCTTGTAATAACCGTTATTATTTTTTTTAGTAAAAACCGACCAGATATCGTCTTTTGATTTTTCAACTTTTATAAAAGATTCTGCCGGTTGAGTGGCGAATTGTCCGGTTTGTCCTTCAGCGAGAATGATTTTATTTCCGTGGTCCAGTCTGTATAGTTTCAGGTTATCGTCGCTACCATTTTCTCCTATTTCCAAAAAATATCCTGATGCGATATCAGGATCAGGATTATCGAGAGTCAGATAAACTCTTAATTTATTGGAATTGGAAGGACTAAAATCCAATTTGAAATAAAATTCCCACTGCATACTATCAATTTGATTGTATTTGAGATATATATTTGAATTTCCAGCCTCAGCCGCATCCAATTGTAGTTGATATTGATCATTGACGATAAAATCAGCGAGATCTCCTTTCCACCCGGGACCGGTTCTGAATTCCCCGTCACTGAAATCATCATATACCTGCGAAGAAGATATATTGACAGAGATAAAAATCAGAAACAATATGATCCAGGGTTTTTTCATTGTGGAAAATGATTTATATGCTGTATCAAATATAAAAAAAGAATCTTGGAAAAAGAAATTGATTGTAAATTATTTGCATAAAGTTATAAATATTATTAAAAACTTCAAAATTGAAATATTTTGATTTATATATATTTTTGTTATATTTACAAAATATAAATTATAAATATAGCTACTTTTACATCATCATTGCCAGATGAATTATTGAAAAAACTGGAGGTAATGTCAGGAAAACTTAATATTCCTAAAAATAAGATTATCAAGACAGCTTTGTCTAAATATCTTGATGAGATCGAACGACACATGTATATCTATTCCTATAAACAAATTACGGATGATCCGGATGTCATAAATATTGCAGAGGAAGGGATGGAAGATTATATAAAACAATTGATAGATTGGGATGAAAAAGAGTGAACAAATGAAAAAATTGGTATCAAAACTCAACAAAATATTGAAATACTGATAAAACAACGATAAATGCCCTTACAAACCTACATAACCCAACCCTTACTACCCGAAAACTTCTATCACATATACAACCGTGGAAACGAAAAGGGAACTACAATAGCTTTTGATGAGGACAACTACTACTTCTTTTTGCGAAGATGGAAGAAGTATATGTTGAGTTATGTGGATACGTTGGCATACTGCATACTTCAGGATTACTATCATATAGCCGTAAGGATCAAACCGGCAGATGAAGTTCTGCAAGCAGCCGCTCGCCATCTGAGGGTTGTTCGCAAGGATGAGTGGCAGCGCTTGCAGCGCAAGCTAAAGAAGGAGGTTGAACGGTTGGGCTACGCGCGTGAGGGGGTGAAGTTGAACCTGACAGGGGAGCAGCTAAACCTGGCAGGTTTACATGACTCTAAGAGCCGGATAAGCGACCAAGATCGCGATGACGATACGGTAAACCTGCCAGGTTCGCATGGGCATGGGCATGGTGTTGACTCGCGCAGGCATGACATATCCAAGTTGTTAGCTTCCCATGCTTCCTCTCCTCCTCGCATATCGCATCTTCTTGATACGTTACCTCTTGATATGTTGACCGAACTTGCCTCATGGGCTGTCAGTGAAAGGATACGACGGTTTCATCTTTCATATAGCAAAGCTATCAACAAGCAACAAAATCGCAGGGGAAGTCTTATGCAGAAACCTTTTCGTAGAAAGTTGTTTGAAGGAAAAAACAATCTAAAACGTCTTATAAGATACATCCATAACAATCCTGTGCATCACGGTTATGCTTTTGAAATTGCAGATTATAAATGGAGTTCGTACAATAGTTTTTTTAGTCATGAACCTACAAGTTTGCAAAGGGAAGAAGTGATTTCCATGTTTGGAGGTATCAAGGCTTTTGAAGAATTTCATAAAAAGAAAAGGTTTGATATTTTTGGTGAACCGTAAAAATTGTTTTTAAATGACTTGACCAAACAAAAGGTGATAAAGCATATAAATGATTATGAATTTCTAAAAGCAAAAGACATAATGCCGGAAGATAATTGGCAAAGAAGATTGTGATTATGTGTTGGTTCAAGACATGAGTTAAAACATGATAATTTCAAATAATTCATTGTGCAAAATAATATGCTTTCTGCATGCTTATAAAAAGCCACTAACACATAAAGCAATAAAGATATTTGTGCATTAGTGGCTATTGTGCAGTGCGATGCACTATATCAATTCCTCTTTTATTTTTTCTTTTTAGCTGTATTTCTTTTCTTACCGTTAGTTCTCTTTCTTTTAGTATTTTCTTTTGATAAAAACATATCAAGTGAATATCCTTCGGGGAAAACTAATTTACCATTTGTCATTCTTTTAAGATCTTCTTTAATATTTTTGTCATTGACAAAATGTTGAGGGCTCCATGTTTTATAAGCAAGTTTCATATAAGCCCCTATTAGTGCTACAAATTCATCTTTTTTTCTTCCATCTTCCATTTCGATTGCTTTGTCCATCAGAAGATGAATAAAATGCCCGTAATGTCTATAATGTTTTTCGGAAGTAGGGTAATCGAGTTTTTGAGGTTTGAAATCATCCGGTTTGGGAGTTGGTATTTCTCCGGTTGGAGGTACGGCTTTCAATTCATAATTAGCTATTTTATATACATGCATCCATATTTTTTCTTTGTATTCCGGAGATTTTTTATTCCCAATTTTCATTCTTTTCATCAATTCCACTATTTCTTCGACAAAAGCCTGTTGCTCTTGTTGATCTTCAATAGTTTTGGCATATTTTATCAAATTTTGAATATGACGGCCATATTCTGAAATTATTAAATTTTCCTTTTCCGAATTGTATTCGATATTTAGTAATCTTTCCATTTTTATTTATTTTAATTCTTTATTCCACAGTAACGGATTTCGCAAGATTTCTCGGTTGATCTACATTACATCCTCTCATTACAGCTATATGATAGGCCAATAATTGAAGAGGAATAACTGACAATATAGGACTCAGAGGTTCTGCAATATATGGAATTTCAATAACATAATCCGATAATTCTTTTATTTTTTTATCTCCTTCGGTAACGATAGAAATAACTTTTCCTTTTCTTGCCTTTATTTCCTGCACATTGCTTACTATTTTGGAGTAGGCGCTTTTGTTTGTGGCAATTACAATAACAGGCATATTCTCATCTATCAAGGCGATTGGCCCGTGTTTCATCTCTGCAGCAGGATAACCTTCTGCATGTATATAAGATATTTCTTTGAGCTTAAGAGCACCTTCCAGGGCTACGGGAAAATTGTATCCCCTTCCCAAATACAAAGCATTGGTAGAATCTTTTATCTCAGATGCGACAAATTTTATTTTATCATTATCCTCTAAAACTTTGCTTATCAAATCAGGTAAAGTTTCCATTTCCGCCAATAATTGCATCAAATAACTCCTTGGAATTGTCCCTTTTTCCACTGCCAGATGTAGTGCTATAAGAGTCAATACAGCAAGTTGACTTGTAAATGCCTTAGTAGAGGCTACACCTATTTCAGGTCCTGCATGAGTATAGGATCCGGAGTCGGTTATTCTGGAAATCGCTGAACCAACGACATTTACTATACCATAGGTAGTCGCTGATTTTGCTTTTGCCAATTCCAGTGCAGCTAATGTATCAGCTGTTTCTCCCGATTGTGAAATTGCTATTACTATATTATTTTCATTAATAATAGGGTTACGGTATCTGAATTCTGAAGAATATTCTACCTCAACAGGTATTCTTGCAAGATCTTCGATAAGATATTCTCCGATAAGACCTGCATGCCATGAAGTACCACTGCTTATGATTATTATTTTGTCTGTATTTGATATTTTTTTAATATATTTTTGCAATCCTCCTACCATTACCCAGCCTTCTACCGGGTGGTATCTTCCTCTGATACTTTCTGTCAGGGTAGTTGGTTGCTGAAATATTTCTTTAAGCATATAATGCTCATATCCCGCTTTTTCAATTAGTTCAAGGGTTAAAGCCAATTCTTTGATATTGGGATTGACAATATTGTTGTAAATATCTCTAATATAGTAATCTCCATTTGATTTGATTACGGCAACCTGTTCATCTTCAAGATAGATAACCTTATTTGTATATTTTAATATGGGAAAAGCATCTGAAGCGAAAAACATTTCATCATCTCCGAGTCCTAAAACCAAAGGACTGGATTTTTTTGCTCCGATAATCAGATCGGGTTCATCCGTACTGTATACTACAATAGCATAAGCTCCAATCACTTTTTGCAATGCAAGCTGTATTGCATCCTCCAATGAAATGTTATTTGTGGTTTTATACTCTTCTATAAGATGAACTAAAACTTCGGTATCGGTATCACTTTGGAATTTATGTCCAAGTTTGATAAGAGCTTGTTTTAAAGTTTCGTGATTTTCGATAATACCATTATGAACCAAAACAATTTTTCCATCTCCCGATAAATGCGGGTGTGCATTGTTGTCATTTGGTTCACCGTGAGTTGCCCATCTTGTATGTCCTATACCTATTTTACCGAACAATTCAGAATCTATTGAATCTTCCAAATCAGTGACTTTCCCTTTTTTCTTATAGATTTTAAGATTTTCATTTGAAATGGCAATACCGGCACTATCATAACCCCGGTATTCCAGTCTTTTGAGTCCTTCCATTAAAACAGGGTAGGCGTTTTCATTGCCTATATATGCTACAATTCCACACATTTTTAATTTGTATTTGAATAGATTATATTAAGTTTTGACCTCAATGTATTATTTTTCACACCGTAAAACTTAGCAAAACCGGGATTTTGAATTCTGTTGTCAGGTATGATTACCAGTTTTGTATTGAATATGTTTTCTTTTATAAGTTCTCTTATGAATAGTGTAAGGTTGATATTATATTTGGTTGTTTTAATTCCGTTTTCTTCTGTTTCAGTTCCAAATCCAAAATAAAAATTAGGATCATCATTAAAAATAGAAAAATCCAGATCTTTGACGAGTTTTTTATTTCCCAGAGAATCTATGCTGTAAGTGGATAATCTGGAAGGGTAATCGTTAATCACACTTGCATCATCTACCGTATACAATACAAGAGCTGCTTTATTGAGGTTTTTATCTTTCAATAATGTAAGATCGGGTATTTCTATTTCGAGTTTTGAACCTGTCATTCCCTGAATAAAAAGAAAACTGTCCCCTTTTTCAGCATTGTCAAAAGAATAATCCATCTCGGAACCTTCGTAATTGTGCTCAAAATGAGATACAATATGATGTATAGGAAAAGTTTTTTTATGCAAAGTGGAATCAATGGTATAGTATACTTCTATTTTAGTAGCTTTTTGTCCCTTGGTGTCAAGAATAGCAACTCCGATCATTGAATTTATATCTAATGTTGATTTTAGATATAGACCTTTAAACTTGTCTTTAAAGAGGGTATCATCTTTCAATACATCAAAGTCTGATAAAAATCTTTGTCCCAGTTCATCATCAAGTCTTATTCTCAACTGTTCACCGTATTTCATGGTATCATTACCAGGTTCTATTATATCGACAGAATCAATTCCCAAAGGAACAAAGTCAATTTCACCAATTTTAGATGGTTTATATTCAAAAGTCTGATTTGCATAAAAAGTATCATTTTCGGTTTTTCTGATATTTTCACTAAGTTCAAATACTTCCAGATGATGTTTATCATAATCATCTCCATAAAAAAGACTTGTATCGACGATAATCGTCAATACAATCGAATCAAAGATAAATTCATTTGAATCAGGAACTTCTCCCAAAGTCTGGAAATCAAGAAATAAGTCTGCTTTTGCTTTTCCGATATACGGATTTTTCAATTGTCCTAAAAGAAATGATCTTGCTGAAGTCGGATAAACTCTTAATGAATCATTATGAAGAGTTTTTGCGATTAAAGGCAGAGTATCAACAAATTCGACGTCTATTTCATCATTCTTCAGAATATCATCCCCTATGACGGAAGATTTAATACAACCTGTCATAAAGATGATGGTTAAAGCAATGAATACAATAAAATATTGTGCTATTTTCATCTGTTTCAAATTTTTATTTTACAATAAAATAATAAAAATTTTAATACCTGCCTGCCGTAAAATACTTTTGCAGGCATGGCATTCAGGAACTCTCATAAATTTTTTTTAATCATACACTTGTATGTATTTTATGATTAAAAAAATTCATGTTCGTTTCATGTGTTTTCTGTTATTATTATTAAATACTATCTTAAAACGATAAATCCTGTTAAAAGTGTTAAAATATAATGAAATTTTTTAAAGGATCAGGGTTTTAATATGTATTAGAATATTTTTTAAATTATATCGTGTTGAAAATAATATTAATCTTCTATAAGAGATTTATAGAAATCCAATTCTCCTGTATAGTTCTCATCTTTTTCATCATGAACATAAACAGGAATATCATTCTTTTCACAGAATTCTAAAATATCTTCCATACCTTCTTTATTTGGAATCATGATACCATCTGAATTTCTGGCGGCACCGACATCAAGATTAATTTGATTGTCTTCCATTAAATAATCAGCAAGATTTTCAGGAACCATATCATTGATCAATACCTTTTTCTTAAAATTGTCGGAAAAATCATTTTTCAGATCACTTGGAAAAGGAGTATAAACTATTTTTGAATGCTGATATACGGGATCATTGCCATATACATTTTTTATAAATAAAGGAACCAGACTGCTCATCCAACCCCCAACATGAATAATATCGGGAGGCCATCCAAATTTTTTCACTGTTTCCATTCCTCCTTTACAGAAAAATATCATTCGATTATCATTGTCTTCGAATGGTACTCCTTCTTCAGAAGCAAAAGGCAATCTCTTTTTGAAAAATTCATCATTATCTAAAAAATATACCTGAATCCTTGATTCAGGAAGTGAGGCTACTTTGATGATCAAAGGGAAATCATCATTGTCAATAATTATATTCATTCCCGATAATCTCACAACTTCATGCAATTTATGTCTTCTTTCGTTTATAGTTCCGAATTTGGGCATTAATATTCTCAGTTCAAAGGACTTCTTGTTTGCGCTTAAAACTAAATTTCTCATATATGCCGCCATTTCCGTAAAATCGGTATATGGAGCTATCTCCTGTGTTATGTATAATATTCTAATTTTATTCATTCTGAAAAATTTAATGGTTGTATTCCATAAAACAATTAACAAAGATACAAAAATCTATGATATTTATATGAAAATAACGTATTGAACTTGTATTATTATTGCCATTTCCTCATATTTAAAGTAGAAACTGTTAATAATTTAGAATAATTTACCATATCGAATACCCAATTTGTAGCAAAAAGATTTTCTGTGATGCCTGGTTAAACCGTTTTCCAATATCGATTGAATATGTTCTTGTGTACCATATCCTTTGTTATTTTTCCAATTATAAACAGGGTGCTTTTCATGCAGTTTTATCATAAATTCATCTCGATAGGTCTTTGCCAAGATCGATGCAGCAGCAATACTTAAGAATTTGCTGTCTCCTTTGATAATGGTATGGTGCTCTATTGATCTGTAGTTTTTAAATTTATTTCCATCGACCAGAATTCTGTCAAATCGTATTGGAATTTGATCAAGTGATCGGTGCATTGCTTTTATTGATGCCTGCAGTATATTAATTTTTTCAATTTCTTCAACATTGATTTTATTTACTGCAAATGCAATTGCATTTTCTTCAATATAGAGTCTTAATTTATTTCTTGTTTTTTCATTTAATAATTTGGAATCATTGATTTCCGGTACTTCAAGATCTTTTGGCCAAATAACAGCAGCGGCAAAAACAGGACCTGCCAGAGGCCCCCTTCCCGCTTCGTCGCACCCGGCTTCAATTCCGTCTTTATGAAAAAAAGGTAATAACATAGGTTTTTATTCTTCGTCCTGTTCGGTTACCATTTCAAAATCCACTCTTCTTCTTACCATATCTGTATCCTTGATTCTGACCCTTACAGGATCCCCGATTTTCATTACCTCTCCACTTTTTTTAGCTGTCACTTTCAATTTTGAATCGTCAAGAACATAATACTGACCGAGAGTATTAAATTCTACCATTCCTTCGACTTTGGAATCCAGCAATTCAATAAACATTCCTTTTTCGATAAATCCTGTGATAATTCCGTCAAATTCTTCACCGATATGATCGGTGATGTATTCTACCTGTTTATATTTCACAGATTCCCTTTCTGCATCTATTGCTTTTCTTTCCTGTTCGGAAATATGGCGGCATTTGTCTTCCAAGTCTGATTTTTTCATGCGGTAAACATCATTAAGATTTTTTTCCAGTATTCTGTGAACCAACACATCTGAGTATCTTCTTATAGGCGAGGTAAAATGAGTATAATCATCAAAACCAAGTCCATAATGTCCAATATCATCTGTCGTATAAATCGCTTTTGCCATTGTTCTCAATGCCAGTGGTATCAAAACTTTAAGTCTTTCATCTTTTTCAGATTTTTTGCTCAAATATGTAAAAGATTTTGCTACTTGCTGAGGAGTATCCAATTTTAACTTTATACCAAATTCCTTGGCAAAAGCAGCAAAATCAAGCAGTTTGTCCGGATCCGGCAGATCATGAACACGATATACAAACGGGATCTCTTTGTTCTTGCCTTTGTTTTTAATAAATTTTGCCACTTCTTTATTTGCAAGCAACATAAAATCTTCAACAAGCATATGTGCTTCTTTTCTTTCTTTGACAAACAGACCTATCGGTTTTCCTTTCTCATCCAGTTTGAATTGAACTTCTTCGGTATTAAAATCTATTGAACCGTTTGCATATCTGTTTTTACGCAATTTTTTTGCTATTGAATTCAATTTTTTTAACTCTTTCACATATTCGCCTTTTTCATTTTCTAAAATTTCCTGTACTTCTTCATAAGTGAATCTTCTGTCAGAGAAAATGATTGTTTTTCCAAACCATCTTTTTTTGATATTAAGATCTTTGTCGAATTCAAAAACGGCTGAAAATGTTAAACTCTCTTCATGAGGTCTAAGCGAACAAAGTTCATTGGACAAAACTTCGGGGAGCATCGGATCAACTCTGTCAACAAGATAAACGGATGTTGACTGCTCATAAGCTTCCTGATCGATAGCCGTTCCGGGTTTTACAAAATGAGAAACATCCGCTATGTGAATTCCAACTTCAATATTTCCGTTTTCCAGTTCTCTGAGTGATAATGCATCATCAAAATCTTTAGCAGTTTCCGGATCGATAGTGACAGTCAGGACATCCCTGAAATCCCTGCGTTTTTTTATTTCTTCTTCAGTGATTTCTTTGTTTAGATTATTAGCTTCCCGAATTACTTCTTCCGGAAATTCTATTTTAAATCCATTATTAATTAAAATGGATTTCATTTCTATATCGTTTCTTTCTTCATCACCAAGGCTTTTAATGATTTTTCCCCAAGGAACCGGATTTTTTTTACCTCTCCATTCAGATATTTCAATTAAAACCTTATCCCCGCTTTTTATTTCCTCTGTTTCTTTGCTGAGAACGAAAATTTCGATTTCGTCTTTTGCTCCTTCAACAAATACAGATGCATAATTTCCGAAATTTCTATATTCTCCAATAAATTGAGATTTTGCTCTTTGAAGAATTTCCACTATTCTGCCATCATTTTTGCTCCCTCTTTTTGAAAAAAGCAATTGAACTTTGACCTTATCTCCATCCATTGCCGTTTTCATATATCTGTTTGGGACATAGACATCATAACTCAATTCTTTAACTATAATATATCCCGAACCTGTTTTTGTTTTATCTACAATGCCGGTATAATATATATTTTCGCCATTATTATCAAAAATGCCTTTCTTTTTGAGTTCTTTGGTTAGACCGTTATAAATGTATTTCCCGTAACCTGAAACCACGATGTATTCTTCTTTTAAAAGTTTTTTGAGAACATCATTAATTTGTCCTTTGGAATTGGAAATGTTTAATTTTCTTTTTATTTTATTTATGTCAAATTCTGCTGTACTGTCTTTTTTAAAAAGTTTTCTTATTTTATATTGCAAAAGACTATATGCAAGTTTTTTTTCTTTATAATTTTTCCATGATTGTTTTTTCATCTGTGTAAAATTTTATTTTTATAGTTTATATTTGGAAATATGTCCGTCATCATCTATTTCAAAGCTTAGAAAATGACTGTTTTCCGGATTAAAATTGTCTTGTATGTTTTTATCTCCTTCCATGATAAGGATGATCATATCTTCATCTATCATTGCTACGTGTTCAGTAATAACATTGTTTTCAACTTTCATACTTGCAATCATCTGATTTGATATTGTTTTACCGTTTTTGTCAAAGGTGTGTAAAATATATTCATAGCTTAATATACCTATTTTTAGATAAACCAAAGCGTAAAATCTTGTAATTGCAGGTAATCTTAAACAGGCTATATACTCATCTTCAACAGTATATTTATCAGAATTGTCTTTTTGTTCTTCCTCTTCCGGTTCAGATAGATCCAGACTGATTTCTTTTAAATTGATATCGGATATTTTATCTTTTAAATGTTGCGGTTCATAAGAAGAATCTATATTCTCCGGGATATAAATATCTTCATTTAAAATATATTTTTTAATTGGAATTTCAGGAATTGGTTTATTGTATTTACTGAATATTTCTACGTATTCGGAAGATAAAGTTACAGGGAGTTCAACTTCCGGAAAAAGAGAAATTAATTTATTGAATTCCTTTGGTTCATTGGTTTTGTCCATCAATAGTGACTTATTAGTATTAAACAAAAAAGGAGCGACCTTCAACAAGACCACTCCTTTTTATAACATTTCTAAGTGAAGATTAGTTCACTGAGTCTTTCAATGCTTTTCCTGCTTTAAATTTAACAACGTTCATAGCAGGGATTGTAATTTCCTGACCTGTTGCAGGATTTTTACCTTTTCTTTCAGCTCTTTTTGAGATAGAAAAAGTTCCAAAACCTACAAAAGCAGCTTTGTCACCACCTTTCAATGCTCCTTCAATTCCGTCAAAAACTGTTTTTACGGCATCTGCTGCCTGAGCTTTTGTCAATCCGGCGTTTGAAGCTACTAAATTAATAAGATCTCCTTTGTTCATTTTAAAATATTTTATTAATAAATAAATTTTCGTAACGCAAAGGTATTATAAATATTGATAATACAAAAAAAATAACAAAAAACTTTCTTTATGGCTTAATAACTATTATCAGACTATATTGGTAAAAAGATTATATATGTTATGATTTTGCAATATAAAACATTCATCACAATATTTCATCTTTTTGTTAAAATGTCGCCCAGACTACATTTATTAAGATTAATTCTAAATTAAGAAACATTATTCCTTTTTCTCTGTTTTCTTTTTGGTAACCGGTCAGGAATAGTGCTTTTTTAGCAAAATGATTCTACCTGAGTAGATACCTATTATTAATCAAATAAAAATTAAGAAAAATGGCTTTTAAACTACCAGAATTACCATATACTTATGATGCATTGGAACCATATATAGATGAAGCGACAATGAGAGTTCATCATACAGGACATCACCAGGGTTATACCAACGGATTGAATTCGGCAATAGAAGGTACCGATATGGAAAACATGTCTATTGAAGAGATATTGGCAACTGTAGATCCCTGCAACAAAGCGGTTAGAAATAACGGTGGAGGATATTTCAATCATGTTTTATATTGGCAGATAATGTCTCCCAATGGTGGAGGAGAACCTTCGGGAGAGCTTGCCGATCATATAAATAAAGCATTTGGATCATTCCAAAATTTCAAAGAATTATTTACAAAAGCAGGATTGGGAAGATTTGGTTCAGGTTGGGCATGGCTCACATTTGATAATGGATCTTTAAGGATAGGTTCGACAGCCAACCAGGATAATCCTTTGATGCAATTTGCTGATTTCAAGGGAACGCCTATTTTAGGAATGGATGTATGGGAACATGCTTATTACCTTAAACACCAAAATAAAAGAGGTGGATATATCAATGATTTTTTCAATGTTATCAATTGGAAAGAAGTACAGAAAAGATACGAAAGTCTTATTTAATAATAATTACGTAAATGGTTTTAGTTTTGTTATAAAGATGAGCGTCATAAAAATTATGGCGCTTTTTTTATATTGGAATTCTAATATTTATACAACCCGTTTAAATTTATCTTTGAGTTTATTATTTTGAATATTTTGCCTTGAGAATTCAAATATTCCACTAATTCAGTATTGTTTTGTTCAGCGATCAGTGTGTTTGGATTTATGATAATGATAGATTCTCCCAAATGAGAAAATCCGGTTGAATAAACTTTGTTTTTATAAGATATCTCTTTAATTTTTTCAAATAAGATGTCATTTTTCGCAAAGAATTGTTCCAATTCATTGTTTTTTAAAGCATCGGATATCAAATCGAGATCGCTAATCATAAGTCCCTTTATCAGCAATGCTGTATTGGATGATTGCTTTAGAAGATGAGAAGTATTGATTTTATCAAAAATATTATCATTTAATTTTCTTTTCATCAGGATGATACTGAAATTAATACCATGTGGATTATATATTTTTTGAATAAGAT
>JALVEG010000020.1 GCA_027031145.1 Saprospiraceae bacterium
GATTGGGAATATGTCAAATAAATTTGACATTCCAAAGTTCAGGTTTCAAGAAAACCGGAAAGTAGAAAGAAGAGAATATTTTGTAAGGGCTGCCGGATTGGACTTTCAAATTTATTTGAAAGAAAGTGATAGGGGGGAATATGTCAAATAAATTTGACATTCCAAAGTTCAGGTTTCAAGTAAACCGGAAAGTGAAAAGACGGGAATGTTTTGTGAAGACTGTCAGCTTGGACTTTCAAATTTATTTGAAAGAAAGTGATAGGGGGATTATGTCAAATAAATTTGACATTCCAAAGTTCAGGTTTCAAGAAAACCGGAAAGTAAAAAGACGAGAATGTTTTGTGAAGACTGTCAGCTTGGACTTTCAAATTTATTTGAAAGAAAAGATTGGGAATATGTCAAATAAATTTGACATTCCAAAGTTCAGGTTTCAAGAAAACCGGAAAGTAGAAAGAAGAGAATATTTTGTAAGGGCTGCCGGATTGGACTTTCAAATTTATTTGAAAGAAAGTGATAGGGGGGAATATGTCAAATAAATTTGACATTCCAAAGTTCATGTTTCAGGATAACCGGAAAGTAAAAAAAGCCTTCTCAATATCCTTTGATAAAAGAGAAGGCTCTGAATTAACTATTTCAAAAAAACGTAGAATTGTGTGCCGCGCACTAAATTTAAAAACAAGATGGTGCCAAAACACCACCTTGTAAAATAAGGAAAGCTGGGATGTAAATATCTTTATAGATTCGCATGTTCTGCTTTTATGTTTAAACCAAATAAAAGGATTCCTCAGCCGGTGTATATATACTTCCAACATTACTTCCATTGATATACACATTAGCTCTTCCTCTTGAAGAGTGTTCTACATAAGCAATACCTTCATTATTTGTTAAAAACCTTTTAGTAAAACCCATTTGAGTAAAACCGGTAAATTCAAGTGATACTGAAACACCTTTTAAAGGTTTGTTGTTTTTATATACTTTTATCTGTGATATCAACATATTATTATGATTTTATAATTTAATGATTTTATGATATTTGATTGTAAATAAATCATGACACAATATTACAAAAAAAACAAACATGATTTTTATGCCAAAATGTCAACACAGGCTCAAACCGTTATGAACATAGAGTGAAATGCCGCGAAAGTAGGTTGAAACGCCGCGAAAAGTTTTCAGGAATTTTGCAAACTGACATTTTTACAGGTTATTTTTATGTAGATTGATGTAGATTGAATGAGATTGAGGTCAGTTAAATTCTGGAGCGATTAGAATGATAAATTTTGTTTCATGTTTCATATTCCAAGTTTTGCATATATTTTTTGAAGTTATTAAGTTTGGTTGTTTTGAAGTTTTGAAAGTGAGGTCATGAGACACTCGCTTATCAGATGTTTTTTTCAATGTTCCTTGTTTTGTGTTTTATTTTGAAAAAAGAACAGGCAACGAAGCGTAGGCAGATATCATTATGGTTGCTGTTAATTTATTTATCAATGTATGAAAAAATGATATTCATGGTCGTTTCAACATACTTTCGCGGCGTTTCAACAGGCATTCGCGGGTTTTCGATTTTTCGTATTTGTTTTTTTCGTACTTTTGGCAAATGAAATATCCGGCAATAATATTGATATTATTTAGTTTTCATGTCATTGCTTTTTCCCAACAACCTGCTTTTCGAAAGTATGGGTTAAATGATGGTATTCCCAATCTCAACAATCTAAGTCTGGGCTATACCGGTGATTCCTTATATTTTTCTATTTTTCCAGGATTAATGTATTACTTTGATGGAAAAGAGTTTACTCAAACCTATTTTCCTGAAAGTCCCTGTGGTTTTAATAAAATAATAAAATTAAAATCAGGTGATTTATTTATATGTGCTTCCAGACTATTATACAGGGATAAAAAAAATAATTGGCATAAAATAAGAAAAATAAAAAAAATAAATGTTATAAATAAGACTTTATATGGTGTGGTTCCCGATACTATATTTATATATGATGAAAAAACTTTTGAGTGGAAATTTCATAAAAAGTATTCATCTAATATTGATATTGCAAAAACGAGATTAGAAGTATATTATAATAATATTGAAAAGCCGGGATTACTTGAAAATAACAAATATTTATATGATATAGAAAAAGATAAACTTATAAATAAAGCATATAATTTGAAATATTCCGGTTTGGCATATGATTATCCAATATTTTTAAATGTTAATAATGATTACATTAAATGGGGATTTTGTGATGATCTGATTCAATTACCTTTTATTAACAGGAATAATTTTAATATTTTTCCTTTTTTATTGGATAATGAAACAGAGTCACCATTTTCTTTTGTGATAGAAAACAGAAATGATAAATATTTTTATACTCTGGATTCGACATGCAATTTGAATTATGCAGGATCACTTAATATTACAAATTTCCAAATTGTCAAGATAAGACAAGATATGATTTTTGTATCTTCTTTGAATGGTTTTTATAAAATAAATCCCTTTATTACTTATTATACAACTGAAAATTCAGGTATCGGAAAAAATATTTACAGTATTGTTGAGCATAATGGTAAAATATGGACGGGCGGATATGGTTCCGGATTTTCTTTACAAAATGCTACCAAATTTATTCCTGCAAAAAAATATTTAAATTATGAAAATCCGGGATTAAAGATTTTACCCGGTGGGTTTAAAAAATCAGATAATGAATCCTGGTTTTTTAAAGAAAGTGCTCCTTCAATTGTCATTTTGAAAGATAATAAACTAAAAAGTTATCAGACTTTTTTAAATGGAGAAAAAAAATACGTAACAGGTTATTATATTGATACATTAGATTCAGGTAAACTGGCTTTCGGACTTTCTAAGTATGGTTTAGGCTTGTTGGATAGTATCGTGAACAATAATATTTATTTACATAATATTTCCGGTTCAAAAGGAATGATGTTAAAAAACGTTCTGACATTTGATCAGGACAAAGCAAACAGAGTATGGATGAGTATGGTTTCAAGAGGAATTTCCGTTTACGATATCGAAAAAGACACTGCTATTACATATCGATTCACTCAAAAGAATAAACTGAGTTTTGGAGCTTTCTCAATGCTAATAGATGATTATGACCAATTGTGGTTAGGAACTATCAAAGGGCTTTACATGGTATCAAATATAAGTGAATTTGACATTTTTAATGATGATATTTTCAAAAAAGCCATTCATATTATACTTCCAAACAATGATAATGATGTTGTTTTAGCAATGAAACAGACAGGCAAATATATTGTAGTCGGAAATAATTCAGGATTGAGTTTTATTCCTCATAATAGTTATCCCAACGGTCTTGAAAAAATTGAAATACATCAATTATTGTATAAAGAAGATATAAACGGAGCCGGAACTGATCAGAATGCAATGTTTTATGATGGTAAAAAATGGCTATGGGTTTCGGTACAGAATGGTGTTTTAAAAGTAGATATCAATAATATCAAACTTGATACAACATCAGTCGAAATAGAATTGGTTGAGGTAAAAAACGGGAATACTGCCTTGAGTTCATATAATGGTATTATAACAATTGATCCGGTAAAAAGGAATCTTTTTTTAAAATTCAAACCAAAAGATAATCCTTCCTTTCTGAATAATATTTATTATAATTATTTATTAACAAATAATAAAAATGATACTATTGCATACCAACTCAGGAAAAATAACAATACTTTAATTATTGATTACCTGAATCCGGGTAAATACAATCTAAGTATTGAAGCATATAAAAATGGTGTAATAAAAGATAAGTTATTATTAAAAATCATTGTTCCATATACTTTTATGGAAAATCCATGGACTAAACCACTGATAATTATTTTATTTCTTTTGGCCATAAGCGGATTTATATATTATCGTAAAGAACAAATTAAGAAAAATGCTATTAAAGAAATCTCTTTATCGAAATTGGAAAACGAAAAAGAAAAATTGAATGTACAGGCTATCATTAGCAGTTTCAATCCTCATTTTATCAATAACAGCCTGCATTGGGTTCAATCAAGGTATTATAAAGATAAAGATTTGACTGTTATGATCGGAAGGCTTTCTCAAAATATAGCTTATATTTTTAACAAAACAAAAAAGGGAATACCTTATCACAAGCTGAAAGAAGAATTAATTTTGGTAGAAAATTACATTGCAATCCAAAAATTAAGATTTAATAATAGTTTTGAGTATTTTAGTAATATTGACATAAATAAATTTGCAAATATCAATGTGATAGTTATGCAAATTCAAATCCATGTCGAAAATGCTATTGAACATGGATTACGAAACAGAGCTGAAAGTAAATTTGTGAAAATTGATTTATCAGAAGATGATTTATACTACTATATATCGATTATTGATGATGGAACAGGGCGGAAAAGAGCTAAACAAATTGGATCTCAGGGTTCGCAATCAGGCGTACAAATGCTTGATGAACTATATTCTATTTTCAATGCAAATTCCAGAAATCAATATAAAATAAAAAGCAAATATTATGATGACATTTTTATTAAAAATAATGAGTATTTTGGGACAAAAGTTGTAATTTCGATTCCAAAAGGATTTGTTTTTGATTTGTAGCGATAAAAAAATTAACAACATCGAATTGAACGAATTAACCGAATAATTTCTTACAAGTAAAAAATTTAGATTAGGTAAATTCGAATAATTAGATGATGAAATATTAAAATGAAACGTAAGCGTTATCTCTATGAGGTAAATGTACCTTTGCGATACTCCGCGATACCTTTGCGGCACTTTGCGGGATACCAGTAATATTTATTCATTTTCCCGCTAAGGGCGCTGAGGATACGCTAAGGCTCGCTAAGGAAAATAATAGCTTAAAAAAATGACTAATAATTTATGATTAGTAAAAAATTAAGCTGAAATAAGATACTTTCATTTATAGTTTTTATACTATCATCAAATTGAACGAATTGAACGAATTGTTTTTTACTTTTAAAAAATGTATTCGATAAATTAGATATTAAATGAAATAGATAAACTAATTTTAAGAAAGTTATAAGTTATATATTATGAAATCAAAAAAAATCCGAGTTTGTGTAATAGAAGATGAAGATAATGTAAGAAAATCTCTTGTTGAAGCAATTAATGATTCCAAAGAATTAACTGTGGTGTGTGAGGCAAACAGTGTAAAATCAGGGATAGAAGCCATTATGGATTATTCACCTGATTTGATATTTTTGGATATTAAGCTTATAGGTGGTGATGCTTTTATGATTTTGGATGACCTGATTGATAACGGGTTTGATATTCCTCCTGTTGTGATCAATACCGGTTATGATGAATTTGAATATGCTCAAAGAATCCTGAATGAATATAAAAATACGGTTTTTTATATTCTTAGAAAACCATTTTGGGAAAATTGGAAAGAAAAAGAAGCAACCATTCTCAAGAAGTATTATGAAATAATGTATAGCAGTGAAACACTGGTTAAAAAGGATGACAGGATAATAATAAAATCCAGATATAAGATCTTTGTTATAATCATTGATGATATTAAATTCCTGCAGGTAGCAAGAGGTCATAAAGGACAGGGTAAAACTTTAATTATTACTGATAGTAAGGAATATGTAATTAATAAAACTCTTAGCGTTATCGAAAATAAATTACCTCCCAATTTTATTAGAATAAACAGGTTTGAAATTATAAATATTTTATTTGTTTCAGAATATGACCAGGGGGAACAAATGGTTTCTTTGTTTGATTATGATGAAAAATTGGGTGTAGGAAATACTTATAAGGAAAATTTTTTACTGTATTTAGATAATTTTTAATCTATTCGGATTTTTCCCCATAAACATTTTTTAGCTTTTCCAATGCTGTAAATAGTTCTTTATTCTGTGAGATCATTGCTCCTGTTTCCATAAGATCAAAAATTTCCTTTTTTTTATCTTCAAACATTGGTTTTGTGCCAATTATAAA
>JALVEG010000021.1 GCA_027031145.1 Saprospiraceae bacterium
ATTGATAAAGAATATGACTGGTTCCCTGAGGAGTGCCCAAAAATTATTCTTGATTTGGGTGCACATTGCGGAGATACTGCATTGTATTATCATGCACGTTTTCCAGAGGCTATTATTATTGCTGTTGAGCCTGCCCCTGATACGTATAAGCGGTTAGTAAAAAATACTGAGCATATTTCTCAAATTATCCCAGTTGCGGCTGCTGTAGGGTTGGAAAATAAAATAATTAATTTTCATATGCTCCCTAGCTCTCTAGGAAACTCAGTTGTAACGCGAGAAGGGCAGACTGATATAATTGAAGTTCAGCAATATACAATGCAAAGAATATTACAGTTTGCAAATAGTGACCATTGTGACCATCTTAAGTTTGACATTGAAGGTGCAGAGTTTGATCTTTTCAAAGACGAAAAATTCTTTGATTATGCAAAAACTTATATAGGAGAACTACATTTTGATTTGTGCAGCAATCAGGATATGGACACAGTTTTAAATTACTTTAAAAGATTTGAGGTAGAATTTGAACCAACAGAAAAAAAAGACAGATTTTTAATTAAAGCAAAATAAATATGAAATCATATTCAATAATTAGAGGAGAAGAATATAAAAAATTAAGCCAATTAGAACTTGATGGAAATATTTTAGATGTCGGTGGAAGTAAGCATTCAAAGTATCATCAGCTAATTAAAGGTAAAAATAAATTTACTGTTATTAATCTTGATAAAAATTGTGAGCCAGATTTTTTTGTAAATATTGAAAAGAAATTTCCATTTAAAGATGGTCAGTTTGATCACGCTATTTGCCTGAATGTATTGGAGCACGTATATGAATTTGAACATGTCATAAGTGAACAATTGAGATGTATTAAGCCTAATGGATCAATTGTTATAGCAACACCATTTATGTACCACATACATGGATCACCTGATGATTATATGCGCTATACAGCATCAGCCTATAGGAGAGTGGCTGAAAAATTAAACTGTACTATTTCTAGAATTGATCCAATTGGATATGGTTTCTTCTCATTAGGGTCTCAGTGTACTGGTGAAGCTTTGCCTACTAACATATTGCGAACTGTTGTCCGTTCGACTGCTATTTTTTTAGATAAAAGTTTAAATAAAATTTCGAAGAAATACAGAAAGTTAACAAACAGAATTCCGCTCGGGTATTTTGTTGTATTGCAGAAGTAATTAGTGTATTTGTATGAATATTATCGGCAAGTTTTTAATAATAGGAATCATATGAAAATCGCATATATTACAAATACGCGCTTTCCTAGCAATCGAGCACATTGTTCTCAGATTGCACATATGTGCCAAAGTTTTGCTGATTGTGGTAATGAAATTACACTTTTTGTAAACGATAGAAAGCAAGATATACAAAAATCTTTAATTGATTTTTTTGGATTTAATCCTAATTTTTCTATTGTTCGAGTACATTTTGGATTTATTTTTATACCATACTCAAGGATTTTTTTTATACTTAATAATTTCTTATTTTTTCTATTCACGTTAATAAAATTAAATGGAAAAAAATTTGAATTATTATATATACGAGATGAATGGCTTTGTTTTTTCTTTTCTTTTCTTTTTGTGTCCGAAAAAATAGTATACGAATCTCATGAAGCAAAGTATAATTTTGCTGTACGAAGATTATTTAAAAAAAATATACGCGTTGTTTGTATTTCTGAAGGTATTTATAATGAATATATTGACAGAGGATACAGCAAAGACAAGATGATGGTTGCACATGATGGTATCGATCAATCATTTTTCAATGTACAGATAACAAAAAAAGAAGCACGAGATAAGCTTGAGTTGCCACAAGATAAAAAAATTGTGATGTATATTGGAGGGTTTGATAAATGGAAAGGGGTTGAAACTTTTTTTGAAGCGTCTAAACAAATCACTGATATATATTTTGTTGCAATAGGAGGAAGGGAAGAGCAGGTTGATTTTTATAAAAAAAAATATCCAACAGTTCATTTTGTGGGAAGTAGGCCATATTCAGAATTAAAAGAAAATCAACAAGCTGCTGATGTATTGGTAATACCAAACACTGCCACTTGTAAACTTTCTTCCTTATACACGTCACCACTTAAACTTTTTGCTCATATGAGTTCCGGTGTACCGATTGTTGCATCTGATATACCGAGTATTTCCTTAGTCACTGGTTCGGAGTTAGTGACTTTGGTAGAAGCTGACAATGTCCACGCTTTAGCTGGAGGTATTATTGATGTTATAAAAAAATATCGAAAAAAACTAAGAAATGCTCAAAGATTAATTGATAAATCTAAGAAGTATACTTGGAAAAACAGAGCGGAATCAATAGTTTCGTTTATAAATAATTAGTTTTTTTTAAAATTATTTAATTGACAATTAAAATGAAAGTACAATAATCTCATCTAGATATTTATGAAAAAAATTACAAGAAAAAACTTGAGACCATTTTTGGAAAAGTACGCTACCGATAAAAATATTTTAGAAATTGGAGGGGGATCAGTTAAAGGTAATCATTCATATACAGATTTGTTTCCAAATAGACATACCTTTGATATTGATCCAAAAAGAGAGCCAGACACAATAGGGGATGCTCATGAGCTACCCTTTGAAGATTCTTCATTTGAATTTATTTTATGTACGGAAGTTCTTGAACATCTACATTCACCACAGAAAGCGATTGATGAAATGTATCGTATTTTAAAACCAAAAGGAACCCTTATTTTAACAACTCGTTTTATATACCCATTACATGATGTGCCTTACGATTATTATAGATATACCAAATATGGATTAGTATATTTATTTACAGCGTGGAATGATATTGAAATAATCCCAGAAACTGATTCATTTTCAGCAATTGGAGCATTGATTCAACGCCTTGGGTTTCAGACAAAACTTCGAGGTGGGAAAATCACAAAAATTTCTTTATATATTTTGGCGAAACTTTTTGACAATTTAAATTGGTTATTGGTGGAAGAATATGGAGATATCCAAAAAAATAAAAGCGACGATCATATTTTAACAACAGGATATTATATAAAGGTTATAAAATAATGTATATATGAGCATTTCTAAAAGAGTGACAAAATATTGGGATACCTATGACACCTCGTCAATAGGAGTTGGTGCATATACCGATGAACATCTTTTTAATAAGTATATCCAAGGGGACATACTTGAAGTTGGTTGTGGAAGAGGTGGTAGGATCGGCAAGATAAACAGTTTTAAAACAAAGACTGGCATTGATCCATCAACTCAGGCAATTAATGATGCGAAAAAACATTCGCCAGAGACTAATTTTGTTGTAGGTATTGCAGAAAAGCTACCCTTTCCTGATGATAGTTTTGATTTTGTATATTCACTTGAAGTTTTTGAACACGTTAAACAATATGAATTGATGGTCTCAGAGATGGTCCGTGTTCTTAGAGGAAATGGTATTGGGTATATCCAGACTCCAAATTATCCAGCAAAAAGATTTTATGATTTTGCATACTGGCTTCTTCGTAGAAGGTCTGATTTTAAGGATGACTATACACATGTTACAAAAATGAGCACATTTACGTTATCTAAAGTTATATCAAATCATGCTAACGTAGAATACGTTAGCACTCGTAATATATTAGGTGGTAATTTTTTTCCACTAAACTATTTAGATAAAAGTTCTTTTTTAGCAAAAATCATTGGACAGAAATCGATTGTTATTTTTTCTAAGAGAGGTTAGTATTTTATACCAACTAATAAAGCAAGTAGATTTTTTGTTAAAGCTAGAAGGTTATAATTTAGAGAGTGGTTAAAGATTAATATGAGTTTAATAACTAAAAACGTAAATAAAGTAATAGATTATTTTTTACCACCAGTTTATATTGTTTCATATCCAAAAGCGGGGAGGACATGGCTCAGGTCTCTTTTGGCAGAAATTATAAATCCCGATGCTTCGATTGATAGTAAAATTGAATTAACACAATATTCCAGGTATAGCCCTTTTATTCCAACTATAATCTTTACTCATTCCGATTATAAAAACTTTGAGCAGAAGGATTTTAAATTTGGCAGATATCGTAAGGTGGTTGTACTTATGCGTGATCCGCGTGATATTCTTGTCTCTTCTTATTTTGAACACACTCTTAGGACGGGAGGTTATGATAAAACAAAAAGTTTGTCAGATTTTATGCGTGATCCAATTTATGGATTAGAGAAAATTATACAATATTATAATTCCCTTTTGAAAAACACAGATATTGCTCATATTATTCACTATGAGGACCTCAGTAGATCACCTGAGGAAACTCTATTAATATTGTGTAAAGTAGTTGGTTTAAAAGACGCAAAATATATTAATAATATCCCCTCAGCAATTTCTCGATGTGATTTTAAGCGAATGCAAAAAAAAGCAAAAAATAGTAACAATTTTAGACTTAAACCTACAGATAAAACCAACCCAGAATCACAGAAGATACGAAAAGGAAAAGTCCACGGGTATACAAATTACCTGTCTGAAAAAGATCAGGAATTCGCATCAAATCTTCTAAAGAAGCTTGATAAGCGATTAGTATGTCAGATTTAGTCTTTCTCCTATGAAACGTAACAGATATTGAATATCAACTAAGTCTTGTGCAAAATGATATAGAAAGAAACAAATGCATTAATATAACGATATAATATTTTTGCGAGTATAGCACCGAGTACCCCATAAAGTAGTATGAGTACAACTGTCAGTACTATAGATATGACATTGCTAATAATATTAAGTATATATAGCTCCTTTTTTTTCATTTGTGATTTTAATGCACCCATAGGCAGAAAAAGGATAAAAGCCGGAAATGCAAGTGCAGAAAGTTGACTTAGAAATATAGCTTCTTCATATTTTGGGAATAGGAAGTGATATAAAAAAGGTACTAATAGTACATATAAGACCATAATTACACAGAGCACTAAAAAAAGTAAAATACCCTTTCTTAGAATTATTTCTTTAATATCTTCAATATTGTTGTATTTTGCAAACTTTGGGAGAATGAGGCTAGAAATATTTTTTAGAGATCCTTTTATTTGGTGAGGTATGATATTTGCAATAGTATATATTGCTAATTCAGCTGCACCGAGCTGCTGGAAGATAATAATTGAATCTAATCTAGTTGCAATATTTGTAAGGAAATTTTGTATACTTGTATGTTTTGCGTAGTTTGTATACTTATCAATGATTTCTTGAGAAATTTCTTGTGTAAGTTTCGGTCGTGTAAAAAAGTAGAGTACAAAATTTATAAATGCGTTTGATGCAAGATACACCAATAAAAGAACAAGGATATTTTTTGTTATAAGGATTGAAATGATGCTTACCGCAGCAATAAAAATGGTTTTTATAATCAGGAAGTATGTATTCTCTCTGAATTTTTTAGAACCCTGTAAAAACGAAGGATAATTTCCAAAAGAATTTATAAAAGGTTGGAATAATGCAATTAGAATACATCCTATTGCGAGAGTGTAATTATCATGAAAAAAATAGTATCCAGCTGCAGTAATGCTTAACAGTATTGCACCGATATTGTATTTCAAACTCAACCTTACCCCTCTTGGATAAAAGTAAGCATATCCTTTTGCGGCACTTTGAAGTATTGATTGACCGATACCTGTTAATGACAAAGAGGAAAAAATAACCCCAAGCATTATTAGATACTTATATACCCCATAGTCTTCTGGTGATAAATAATATGCAAATAGGGAAGTGGTAATAACTCCGCCAACTATACCGATAACTTGTCCCAAAGTAGACCAGAATCCACCACGAATGAAATAGGCTGCATCGAATTTAAATTTTTTTTGGAGGTATCGTTCGATTGCTGTCATGGTTATATAAATATAACCTATTTTATTTTTTTAAAGTTACTTGATAATAATAAAATAAGTACAAATATTTTAAACAGAGCTAGTTTCTATTTCATTATATTGAGCAGGTCTTT
>JALVEG010000022.1 GCA_027031145.1 Saprospiraceae bacterium
ACATTTTACCAAAGAAGACGGATTGTGTGATAATGGCATTCAAGCTATTTTGGAAGACGATAAAGGGTATCTCTGGATATCCACCTCAAACGGTTTGTCTAAATTTGACATTTCCAGAGGTGAATTTCAAAATTTCTTTGAAAAAGACGGTTTACGCGGAAATGAATTTACTTCAGGAGCCTGCAAACTCAATGATGGACGATTGATTTTCGCTTCTAAAAACGGATTGGTGATTATTGATTCGCAATCTGCCATCAAAGACAAACTCAAACCTAAAGTACTAATTACCGGTTTTAAGATATTTGCAGAACAACAGGATTTGAATAAGCTTAAAACCGGTGCGATCTATTTGAAGCACAATAGAAATTACCTGACATTTTCATTTAGCTCAAATGATTTTAGCAGTTTCCAAGACAATAGATTTGCCTACAAACTGGAAAATTTTGATGAAGATTGGCATTTTTCTACAAGCGGTCAAAGGGAAGCGGTATATACATATCTTGAGCCCGGAGAATATGAACTGAAGTTGAAAGCGGCCAATATGGATGGAGTGTGGGGAGATGATATAAAAAAACTGAATATAATAATAAATCCTCCCTGGTGGAAGACTTGGTGGTTTATACTATTGGAAGTTTTTGTTTTGCTGATAATGATATTATTTGTGATAAAATATCGTGAAAATAAATTAAAGGAAAAGCATTTTACTGAATTATTAGAGCAAAAACTATTAAGATCCCAGATGAATCCTCATTTTATTTTCAATGCTCTGGGCGCAATTCAGTCTTATATTTTCACTCACAATCCTATTGAAGCAGGAACATATCTCGCAAAATTTGCCGACCTGATGCGTTCTATTTTATATGGTTCCAAAGAAGAATTTATCAGTTTGGAAAAAGAAATTGAATCTTTGAAAAATTATCTCATAATTCAGCAACTTCGTTTTGAAAACAAATTTGATTTTAGTTTTGAAATAGACCCTCATATCAATACTGAGTTTATCGGTGTACCGCCACTATTGATTCAACCGTTTCTGGAAAATAGTATTGAACACGGCTTTAAGGAATTGGATAGAAAAGGAATGATTAGGATAAAAATAGAGCGGGAAGTGGATAAACTCAAAATCACAGTGGAAGATAATGGCAAAGGGATTGAGAAGACAAAAGATGAAAGTACAAAGACAAAAGATAAAAGTATAAAGATAAAAGATGAAAGTGTAAAGATAAAAGTTGGAGAAGGTAGCAAACATAAATCAATGGCATTGCAGATAATCAAGAAGAGATTGCAGATATTGAATAAAGAAAAAAGTGGAAAATTTGATCTAAAAGTAGAGAATATTATTGATAACAACAGGAAAATTGCCGGAGTAAGAATAACTTTGTTTGTTCCGGTTATTTATTTAAACCATTAAGGCATTAAGAGACATTAAGACCTTATAAATAGTAAAATAAATGAGATGAAAAAAATATTATAATGAAACATAGACGTCTTTTTTGTGTTAATTTGGTATAAACCTACCTTTGCGAAACTCTGCGACACCTTTGCGATACTCTGCGGGATATAAAAAAACATTAGCTGATCTCTGTTAATTTTCCCGCTAAGTTACGCTAAGGACTCGCAAGGGCACGCAAAAGGAAATGACATCTACAAAATGAGCTTAATTATTCTTTTAATGCTTAGAAAAATAAAAAAAATGAAAAATGAAAAATTAGTGTTATTTGAGTGTTAATTTGGTATAAACTTACCTTTGCGGTACTTTGCGATACCTTTGCGGTACTTTGCGGGATATAAAATAATAATGGATTTTTATTGATTTTCCCGCTAAGGTCGCTAAGGACACGCTGAGGCACGCAAAGGGAAATGATGGCTAAAAAATGAGCTTAATTATTCTTTTAATGCTTAGAAAAATAAAAAAAATAGAATTATGAAAACAATAATTATTGATGATGAAGCAAAAGCCCGTAAAACCATAACGGAAATACTGAAATATTCGGATGAGGGCATTGAAGTAGTGGCTGAAGCCGATGGTGTTGAAACGGGATTTGAAGCTATAATGACTCATAAACCAGAATTGGTTTTATTGGATATCAATATGCCGGATGGAAGCGGTTTTGATTTATTAAAAAAACTTCCTACCATTGGGTTTAAGCTAATATTCATTACAGCATTTGAGCAATTTGCTATCAAAGCATTTGAATTTTCCGCATTGGACTATATACTTAAGCCGATAGATCCGGTGAAACTTATAAATTCCGTAAAAAGAGCAAAGAATCTGGTGGAAAAAGAGAATTTATCCTTAAAGCTAAATGCATTGTTCTCTAATATTAGTGCTCAAAATCAAAAAGCTAAAAAGCTTATTCTTCATACAGATAAAAATATTCATATTGTAGATACCAAAGATATTATTAGATGTGAGTCTGATGCCGGCTATACAAAAATATTTCTGGTTAACAATAAAAAAATAGTCGTTTCAAAAAATCTTAAACATTTTGAAGAACTATTAACTGAATTTGGTTTTTTTCGTTCACATCAATCTCATCTGATCAATAATAATTATATAGATCATTTTACAAAGATAGATGGAGGATATATTGTGATGAAAGATGGAGAGAAAATACCTTTGGCACAAAGGAAAAAAGAAATATTCTTAAAAATCTTATCAAAACTATAAAAAATATGTTAAAAAATGCGGTAAAAACCATTGAATATTAATCAGCTATTGACTTTATTATAAATATGGTATAACTTTGTAGATTATTAACCAAAGCTAATTAAATTATGTTTTTTAGTAAAAAATCTCTTATATTTTATGTTGGTTTTTATTTGGAATGGTCTCAGTAGTATAAAATATTTTTTTTTTCATTCTTCAATGGTTGGAATTGAATGAACTGATTTTATTAAATTATCATGGTTTAATTAGTGTAAAACCTAATACTATGAATAAGCTGTTCTTACTTCTCTTTTCATTTTTTCTATCTTTTTCCTTATTGTCTCAATCAGTGGGAATAGGGACAACCACACCTGATGCTTCAGCAATGTTGGAAGTTAAATCGATGTCAAAAGGATTATTAATACCAAGATTAACGGGTACAGGCAGTGTTTCAAATCCGGCTAATGGATTGATTATTTACAATACATCTACAAATGAAATAATGTATAACTCAGGAACTTCAGGTTCTCCGCAATGGGAAACAATTGTAGTAAATAATTATTGGACCAGATCCGGGGCAAGTACTATTCACAATACAAATTTAATAGATTTTGTGGGTATAGGTTTGACAATTCCTATGTATCAATTGCATATTCAAACAGGTGGTTCTTTAAGTTCCCTCAATCCGGTTTTAGCTTTGGAAAATGCTCATGGTACAGGATTTACATCAATGGTCTTTTTGAACTCCGGATTTAAAGAATATTCAATGGGTGTTGATATATTGGAAACTGATGCAGGAGGAGTCCAGGGAACTTTTAAGATTCTGAATATTCCTTCCTTAGCCAGTTCATCTCAGGGAGATGGCAATACTATGCTAAGATCTTTTCCCAGCGGTATTACCGATATAAATAACCAAAGCCGTTGCAGGGTATATCAGCAAAATAATACTTATATTACAAATGATCCGTTATTGGAATACGGTCAGGCGGTAAGTTATAATTATTGGACTCCTGTTTATTATACTACTGCCAGTTATGATCAGCATGGAGAATATGCA
Source organism: Saprospiraceae bacterium (assembly GCA_027031145.1). Lineage (GTDB taxonomy): Bacteria > Bacteroidota > Bacteroidia > Chitinophagales > Saprospiraceae > JADJGA01. Next base: position 3,705 of record JALVEG010000022.1, read on the forward strand.
CTTGGGACTCCGGCTACTCCGGCAGCTTATACTGGGGGACCCAATCCTCCGGCATTTTATTTCTTTACAGCAACAGAAGAAGGTTATTATCAGGTAAATGCACGTGTTGATTTTGCATATGTTGAATACAATGTAATAAATGAAAATGAAGCAGAAGTGACACCTATTTATTCTGTGCCTGTACAAGGAGGATATGTATCTATAGGAATATTCAAAGCAGATGCAAATGGACAAAATAATATAATGTATTCACAAGGTAACAAACTGATGGCATCATCAGATACAAATGATAATGGAGACCCGGTAGAACAAAATAATCTCGCTCCCAATGTTAGCGATGTTATTTATCTACAACGGGGAGAAAAAATATCCATTTGGGTTTATCAGACGATTTATACGGGATCGATTCCTCTAAGAGTCAGGAATCGGGATAGCAATCCATGGGTATTTCCACCAGATCACGATCATCCTACACAGGTATATGTTTCGATACATAAAGTTAGTTAAGGGTAAATAACCAAGTTTTTGTTTAAGTATTAACCACAAAAAATGGTATAAATTACTAAGTCTAAGGCTTATTTGAAGTTTCTGATCGTATACAAAGATTGAATGCGTATCCCTTGTAGTTTTAATTCTGCAAGGGATTTTTTTTACCTTTTTTTCGAATATACATTCATCCCCATCGAATATAAATTTGCTATTGATAATAATATGGTTTTAACATAACTTTGCTGTTGAAAAACAAATAAGTTATGCTATGAAAACAAATCAATTAATATTTATAATTGTTTTAGCAATTACACTCTTTTCTTCCTGTGACTCTTGTGAATTGTTTAAAATTGAAGATGAACCCGGTGTTTCATACAAAACAGCAACCTTGTCACATGCCGGTTTTGATTTTTCTGCTGGCATCTCAGATACAGTGAAATGGGAGAATAACGATGGAGATGTAGTCAACTGGTCGCCTGTTGATCCGCAAAAGAGAAATAAACTTTGGTATAGACCTGGCTTTGGAATTAAAGCTGAATTGCCTCCTAATAATTCCCAGAAAAATATGGGAATGTTTCCTTTGGATTCAATATTTAATGTGCCTTCAACATTTGACCCTGATCCTGATCCCTTGGCTATTGGAAACAGCTATGTCGTAAAATGTCTTGACGGATATGCAAAATTTAAGGTTTTGGAATTAGGTGATGGCAATGACGGCGGTAACTGGTGGGCAAAAGTGGAATATGAATTTTCGTCAACAGAGAAATTTGATAAATAAATTTTTTTATAACTTTTAAATGTGTACGCCATGAAAAAATTAAAACTGTTTTTTACTATTTCGATTATATTGATGTTCGGTATATCCTTTTCACAAACTCATGTTTCCGGAAATATTGAAAACAATACTACCTGGACTACAGCAGGAAGTCCTTATGTCGTAGATGATGATATAACCATTGTCAATGGAGTAACTTTGACCATTCAACCGGGTGTAATAGTAAAATTCAATGATTTCTGGGATGATATTTGGGTTAATGGTACACTAAATGCTATTGGAACCTCATCTAATCGCATTGTTTTTACGTCCTTTTTGGATGATGATCATGGTGGAGATACAAATGGAGATGGAAATACAACAAGTGCCGGACCGGATCAATGGTCATCAATCTATTATCAAAAAGGATCTTCAGGTACATTGAAATATTGTACCATATTATATGGAGGAGGTGAATATTCGGCAAGTGTTCATATCAGGGATAATAATGTGTTAATTGATCATTGCAATATATCCAATTCAGCAGAGAGAGGAATTTGGATAGGAGATGCAAGTCCTGAAATATCAAACTGTAATTTAGAGAATAATGGGTCTCAAGGTATTTGGATTGAAGGTTTTGACGGGCAAAAAGCATTTAATTTAATAAATAATACTTTTCATAACAATCAGTGGGCTGTATTTGCTAATTTAACAGATGAGACCAATGATATAGTTTTATCAGGAAATACCAGTACCGGAGCAGATGCAAATGGATTTGGCCGTAATGGTTTTGGACTGGCAGGCACCATAGCAGGAAAAGTATCCTATACCGGACAGCGCAATTTTCCATTTATAATCTGGGATGATGTGACAGTTAAAGGAAAAGCTCGTCTGGATATTTCAGCTGGTACTACTGTAAAATTCAATGATTTTTGGGATGGGATTTGGATTGATGGAGAAATGAATGCAATAGGGACAGAAACGGATTCAATTTATTTTACC